>NZ_JCAKMZ010000004.1:0-141699 GCF_059515865.1 Acinetobacter sp. CY73
AAGGTCAAGCGATTGATGATTTAGCAGCAAAATATAAGACAAGAATCGTTTATCTACCTGCGTATAGTCCCGACCTCAATCCTATTGAAAAAGCATGGTCTGTCTTAAAAAGTAAAGTCAGGCACATCATTGCTCAGAACAATAAAACCATTCAGGAAGCTCTGGATATCGTATTTAAGATGATGTAGCTTATGTTTCATATTTGGCTATAAGAACACTCTTTATCCAGAATTTTCCAACCCTTAATTTCACAGACTTCCCCCAAATTAACGAACAAGAATCAGCTTCAGATTGGATGATGACATGGATGTCAGATTGCGAAATTTCAAATTCTATCTTAGCTGGATGCGAGTTTAATAATTTTAGTTGGTTATTAGAGAAAAAATTCAAAAACTTAAATGTAATAAAAGACGCGAACTATGATATCTCGATCATTTTAGAGAAAATTTTCAATTATTTTGAACAATATGAAAATCTTGAAGAAAATTTGGAACTCGATCAAATCGATTCTGCCGCAGAATTTAATTATGACAGCTTATTTAAAGATGATGACGAAATAGATTTTGAAACTCAATATGCAATTGCACTGGATAATATTACTCACCACCTGTTGTGTCATCACTTAAACGTGATTGTAATTGATCATGGCGAAAATACTCATTTTATTCCCACTCAACACCACACTGAGAAACTCGAAACATTAGCAGAACACCTGTGTTCAATTTACCCTGAAAGTCATGTTTCGCTTTATCTCTCCGATCAGCAAGAAAGCTATACATTTGAGCACTTATTAGAAAATTTATAGTCTAAAAAAAGCCCCAAATGGGGCTTTTTTTAACTTTCACCTAAAGGCAAAAATTATTGTGCAGCAGCGGCTTGAGCAGCAGCAACTTCGTCAGCGAAGCTCATTTCCGCTTTCTTCTCAATACCTTCACCTACTTCGAAGCGAACGAATTGTGCAACAACAGTACCTGTTGATTTAAGAACGTCAGCAACTTTTTTGTCATTGTCGATTACATACATTTGACGATCAAGTGCAACTTCGTTCAAGTATTTCTCAACAGAACCAGTCACCATTTTCTCAACGATGTTTGCAGGCTTACCAGATTCGATTGCTTTAGCTTCAGCAATTTCTTTCTCTTTAGCGATAAGTTCAGCAGAAACACCTTCAGCATTTACAGCTACTGGATTGAACGCAGCAACGTGCATTGCAATACCTTTACCAGTCGCAGCATCACCTGTGTAAGATACAACAACACCGATTTTTAAACCGTGTTTGTAAACAGCAATGTTTTCGCCTTCAACGATAGTTGCGCGACGAACTTGGATGTTTTCACCGATTTTTTGAACTAGAGCAATACGTGCTTCTTCAACAGTAGCACCATCTTCTAATTTTAATTCAGCAATTTTAGCAGCATCAGTTTCGTTAGCAGCAAGCGCAGCAGCGGCAACTTTAGCAGAGAAACCAGCAAAGTTTTCGTCTTTAGCAACGAAGTCAGTTTGGCAGTTCACTTCTAAAAGTAAAGCTTTGTTACCTTCTTGAGCAATTGTGATCGCGCCGTCAGCTGCGATGTTACCCGCTTTTTTAGCTGCTTTAGCTTGACCAGATTTACGAAGGTTATCAATCGCTAACTCAACATCACCATTTGATTCTGTTAATGCTTTTTTGCATTCCATCATCGCAAGACCAGTACGGTCGCGTAATTCTTTAACCATGCTTGCAGTAATAGCAGTCATGTTATTCTCCTAAATACGGTAGAAAATGAATCTGTTCAACAAAAACGGCCCAAAGTGTTCTCTGGGCCGTTTTGCATTTCAACGCTTAGTTTGCCACCAGCAGATGTCGCAAAAATGACAAGTCCGCGTCAAATCGCATTAAGCCTCAGGAGCTTCTTTAGCAGCTTCTTCGCCTTTAGCTTGCGCATTAGCTTGAGTTTGAGCATATTCTTTACCAGCAAGAATCGCATCAGCCATAGCAGAAGCATAAAGTGTTACAGCACGGATCGCATCGTCGTTACCAGGAATAACGAAATCTACGTTATCTGGGTTAGAGTTTGTATCAACGATACCGATTACTGGAATACCAAGGTTTTTAGCTTCTTTAATCGCGATCGCTTCGTGATCAACGTCGATGATGAACAATGCGTCAGGTAAACCACCCATGTTCTTAACACCGCCTAAAGAACGTTCAAGTTTTTCCATCTCACGAGTACGTTCTAAAGCTTCACGTTTAGTTAGCTTAAGGAAAGTACCGTCTTGAGATTGAGTTTGAAGATCTTTCAAACGGTTGATTGATTGACGAAGTGTTTTCCAGTTCGTCAACATACCACCTAACCAACGGTGATCTACATAGGGTTGACCAGCGCGTTGAGCTTGCTCACGGATGATGTTAGAAGCAGCGCGTTTAGTACCAACGAATAATACTTTGTTCTTTTTGCTAGCAAGATTGTTAACGAAGTTCAAAGCATCGTTTAACGCAGGAACAGTGTGCTCAAGGTTAATGATGTGAATTTTGTTACGCGCACCAAAAATGTATTCACGCATTTTTGGGTTCCAGAAGCGAGTTTGGTGACCAAAGTGCGCGCCTGCTTGAAGAAGGTCACGCATACTTACGTTGTAATCTGCCATTTTCTTTACCTTAAAGTTTGGGTTAGGCCTCCATATGTCCAGCATTCTCCACCCTAAAGGGCACCCAGAGTAATGTGACGACATATGTGCGGATTTAGTTTCGCCTATTTCAAATAACATTCGTGCATAGATACACGAAAAAGCATTTGATAAATTGGGCGGCTATTTATACCATAGTCACACACAAATTTCCAAAAGTTTTTAAAGATCATGAACAGTACTTACGAGGCTCCACGTCGACTGATTAAAACACCTGAAGAAATTGAAAAAATGCGTGTGGCGGGACGACTGGCGGCAGAAGTTTTGGATATGATCAAACCGCATATTGTTCCAGGGGTAACCACCTTAGAGCTTGATACGATTTGTCATGACTATATCGTGAATAAACAAGATGCTATTCCAGCTTGCTTAGGCTACGGCGCAGCACCTGGACGCCCTGCTTTTCAACATGTGATTTGTACATCTGTAAACCATGTCGTTTGTCACGGTGTTCCATCCGATGCTAAAAAGTTAAAAAAAGGCGACATCTTAAATATTGATGTGACCGTGATTAAAGATGGTTATCACGGCGATACTAATATGATGTATATCGTGGGTGGCGAGACCTCAATTCTTGCTGATCGTTTATGCAAAGTCGCTCAAGAAGCAATGTATCGCGGTATGGAAACAGTAAAACCGGGTTCTACCATCGGGGATATTGGGCACGCGATTCAAAAATACGTTGAGTCTGAACGTTTCGGCGTCGTTCGTGAATATTGCGGTCATGGTATTGGTACAGTGTTTCATGATGAGCCACAAGTTCTTCATTATGGTCAGGCCAATTCAGGCATGATTTTAGAGGAAGGCATGACCTTTACTATCGAACCGATGGTCAATGGTGGTGACTGGAAAACTAAACTTCTCGGTGACAAATGGACTGTCGTGACTAAAGACCATAGTTTATCAGCACAATATGAACACACGATTCTCGTGACTAAAACGGGCTTAGAAGTTTTGACTGCACGTCCTGAGGAAGATCTTTCTCGTTTTCAGTAATTTCTAATTTAAGAATATAGATTTAAAAGGCCCGAACTCTCGGGTCTTTTAAATTATAGGCACACTTATCACAGAAACTCTATTTCCTGAAAAGACTAAAAACTCAGATGTAAGATATTTTATTCGATGTTTATTCTTCTAAATGAATGAGTTAGTTAGATGCACATCAGATCACAGAAAATTTACAATCATATTTAACCCTTTATTAAGCTATTGAAATTAAATAGAGAAGACATTACAAAATTAAAGCATGCCAATAAAATAATTAATACATATTCATTCAAAAATTACACGATTACCACTGATGGCTCTTTTTAAAACAACAATGTGATCAAATTTTGTTTTCATACTCTCCCATACAAAAACAAATACATTAATTTTTTGGACACGGAGTCCCGAGATGAAAAAAACTTTGCTTCATACAGCAATTTCCGTATCAATTTTAACTTTACCAATGATCAGTTACGCTGATTCGCCTTATTTTAGTTTTAAAGATGGCGATGGATTTAAGCGTTTCTCTGTATCTGTAGGTGCATTACATGTGATGCCACAAGGTAAGGCACAACCTATTAATATCAATACTGCGGTTGCTGAAGGACAAAAAGCTGCCGTTGGAAGTGTTACAACGAAGTCAGTATTAAATGCTATCGACACCTCAACTGAAGATGGTCGGTCTAAACATAACAAATTAGAAACTTTAACTAATTCTGGACTGATTAGCCCTTTAATCGTTGACACGATCAATGGTGAAAAGTATTTAAAACCAAATGTTGCAGGGACTGCGACTATTGATGGTCTCTCGCAATGGAAAGCCCAAGGTACAGGCTTAGAAGCTGATGATGTCACCACTTTAGGAATCATGACCAACTATTTCTTTACCGATAATATTTCACTTGAAGTAAAAGCGGGTATTCCACCAAAAGTAGATATACAAGGTAAAGGTCAAATTCATGCGCCTTTGAGAGGAAAAGCTGATCCAGGAAGTGTTGATTTAATCGTTGCAGATTTAGACGCTGGCTTAGTGTTAGGTGGTGATTTACCCTTAAAACAAGATATCTTTATCACTGATTTATCAGCACATGGAAAAGTCGCTGAAGCACGTGCTTGGACACCTGCCTTTGAATTCCAATATCACTTCGGTAAAACAGGCGTGAATAAATTCCGCCCATACGTTGGTTTAGGCATGATGTATGCCTACTTCAATGATCTCGAAATGAATCCTAATCTTGAGAAAGATCTAATCAATGCAGGGCATAAGATTGCCAACATTAAAAATGGCGAGGCAGGGAAAGCTTTAGATGGAATAGCAAGTAGTGCCAACCCTAAAGTTAAATTAGATGCCAGTGATGCCTTTGCACCTGTAGCGACTGCTGGTTTCACCTATGACTTTAATGATCGTTGGTTTGCAGTTGGCTCTGTTTCCTACGCCCACCTCACTGGTGAAACAACCATTACGGTGACAGATGAAAAACTAGGAAAACTGATTGATGCTAAATCTGATATCGAAATTAATCCAATTTTAGGCTATGCAGGTGTGGGTTACCGCTTCTAATATGAGTTTCATTTGAGCAAAAAAAGCGATCTCCAGTAGATCGCTTTTTTTTTGGTGATAGTTCACTTCTGTGTCATTTAATACACTCATGAATATTTTTTATTGATTGATAAATTTTTATTCTGTCGTCATGATTTAGTGCGTAAATTACAATAACCGCTGACATAGTCTCAGGATTCGCGATGACCACGGATACACGTTTTTCCAAACCACTCATATTTATGCTGATTGGTAGTGCTTTTATTTTAGCGCTGTCTTTAGGTATTCGACATGGATTTGGACTTTACTTAGTCCCTATGAGTCATGAGTTTGGCTGGAGTCATCAAGTCTTTAGTTTAGCGATCGCTTTTCAAAACTTACTCTGGGGTGCTGTTCAACCCTTTACAGGAGCTCTAGCCGATAAATATGGCAGCAAGCTTATTGTTGTTGGTGGTGGATTACTGTATGCCATTGGTTTAGTCATGATGGCATTCAGCTCCACGGGGTTACTCATTAATATGAGTCTAGGTTTAGTCATCGGTTTAGCCTTATCGGCAACCTCATTCCCTATCCTTTTATCAGCTGTCGGACGCGCAGCGCATCCAAGCAAACGAAGCCTAGCCATGGGTATTGCTAGTGCTGCTGGTTCATTTGGTCAATTTATCATGTTGCCGACCACCCTCTTATTACTCAAACAATTTGGCTGGTCATCTGCCTTACTGATCACTGCCATTTTAGTGGTCATGATCGTACCTTTAGCGTTCATGTTAAAAGCACCGATGTACGTCGATCCAAATGCTCCTGTCATTACTAAACCCTCCATGAGCTTTAAAGAAATTCTGATCATTGCTAAAAACCACAAACCGTTTATTTGGCTTGCATTAGGCTTCTTGGTTTGTGGTTTCCAAGTGGTCTTTTTAGGTATTCACATTCCAGGTTATCTCACTGATCATGGATTTAGTACCACAACAGGCACCGTATTTCTTGCCTTAGTGGGATTATTCAATATTGTTGGGACATATACCGCAGGTTGGTTAGGAGATAAATACTCTAAACCCAAGTTATTGATGGGATTATATGGTTTTCGTGGCATTGCCATGATTGCCTTTTTAATGTTACCGCTCAGCACATGGACGATCTACGCATTTGCCATGATCATGGGAGTACTCTGGCTTTCTACTGTACCTCTCACCAACGGAATCGTTGCCAATATGTTTGGTGTTAAATACCTCAGCATGCTCAGCGGGATTGTATTTTTTACCCATCAAGTTGGTTCATTTTTCGGTGGTTGGTTGGGTGGCTTAAATCATGATATAACTGGAAACTACAACATCATTTGGGCACTTTCTATCGCACTCAGTGTTTTTGGTGTTTTGGTTCATTTATATGTCAATGAGGAGGCAATTGTTCATGACTAATTCAGACTTTTGGTTAAAATCCTCCATTGCAGTCATGGTGATTTTATTTATGTTGCTCGCAATAACGTTGTGGTGGCAAACCCCTGATATGTTTGAATACTTCAACCAAGCATTCTGTGCACATTGAAAGATGAATATAAAATGAAGATAAATATGAACTGAAAGTATAAAACTTTCAGTTCATTACTTTACTCTATTCTAAAAGATAGACTAAAACATGGAAATATCAACGAAAACTTAAACTCGAGTCTTTGCTCCGCAATTACGAATTTTAAACTGCTCAATCAAATATTCTAAGAGCAAACGCATCGCAGGCATCATGCCTTGTCTCGAAGCATAGGCAATATGGATCACGCCTCTAGGTAAATGCCACTCAGGCAATACCTCTATCAATGCTCCACTTTTTAATTCCTCAAATACAAAAACACGGGGCAATGAAGCAATACCCACCGCATTAAGAACGCTTGTTTTCATTGCTGAAAAATTATCGGTTTTTAAACGCGGTTCAAATTCGATTTCCACGATTTCATCTTGTTGATTTTTAAATCGCCATGATTGTTTTGGACTTTGAAAACCGATACTGGGTAATCCTTTTAAATCGTCCAAAGTCTGTGGATGTTTAAATCGTTTGAATAATTCAGGAACAGCAACCAATACGTGTTCCCAGGCATCTAAATCACGCACGATCAATTCACTATCTTCAAGCGCTGAATTACGCACGCGAATCGCTAAATCCACCCCTTCTTCGATCAAATCCACACGATGATTGCTCGCCAATAAATGCACCTGAACCTCAGGATATGTCCGCATAAACTGCGCCACCATTTCACCCACTGGCATTTCAACCAACGCTATCGGACATGACAACTTGATCAGCCCTGACGGCTCATCCGACTTTGCACTTTGGATAAAGTTTTCAGCAGCAGTGACATCGTCTAATATTTTTAAACAATATTCATAAAACTTTTGCCCCATTTCAGTCACCGTAAATTTACGTGTATTGCGCTGAATGAGTCGAACCCCAAGACGTTCTTCTAAATCTGTAATCCTGCGTGACAATTTGGATTTGGTAATCCCTAAGGTTTCACTGGCTTTGGTATAACCTTGATATTTCACGACCTGAACAAAATGATAATAATCATTCAAATTTTGCATAATTGTTCCATTTTTAGAATTATCTGTTGTGCTGAACTGCCTGTAATTATACCGAATGAACGCCATTTTATCTTTAAGACAAACATAATCTAAAGGTAAATCAATGAACTCAATCCGGAAAGTATATACCAGTGATCGCAGTACTTGGGTCGGTGATGGTTTTAAAACCAACTCGATGTTACCAATGAGCGACATGAGTAGCGCAACCAGTCCATTTTTAGTGATGGGATATACTGAAAAATATCCATTTGCACCAACTTCGCATCAGCGTGGCGTTGGTATGCATCCTCACCGCGGCTTTGAAACAGTGACCATTGTCTATGAAGGTGAGTTAGAACATCGAGATTCAAAAGGTAATCACGGCACGATTGGTCAAAATGAAGTGCAATGGATGACTGCAGGTCGTGGCATCATGCATGAAGAACATCATTCAAAAGCATTTGCAAGAAATGGTGGTCATCTTGATATGGTTCAACTTTGGGTAAACTTACCAAGTCACTCGAAAATGGTTGAACCTCGTTATCAGGAACTTAACGAGCAGAATATTCCTGAAATTACGTTGAAGGATGGTCAGGGAATCATTCGAGTCATTGCGGGTGAATACGTTCATGCTAAAACAATGGCACAAGGTCCTGCATTGACTTATAGTCCTTTAAACCTATTAGATGCAAGATTAAATGCAGGTAAATCTGTTCAATTTAACTTTGATCCAACTTGGAACAACATCATATTTGTACTCAGTGGTTCGATTAAAATTGATGGTCAAATCTTTAATCACCTTCAAACGGTATATCTGAACCATGATGTTTCCGAGGTCGACATTGAAGTGCTTGAAGAGAGTAAATTACTCATCGGTAGTGGTGAGCCAATTCATGAACCCATCGTGGCACATGGTCCGTTTGTCATGAACAGTGAGGCTGAAATTCATCAAGCCTTTGCCGATTTCCAAAAAGGTCAATTTGCTTAACCTTTACTTAATCACTTGCATAATCAGTTGCTTAAACTGTGGATATAACGACATGCAAAACCATTCAGTAAAGCCACATGCTCGTTTGCAATAACCCACCTCGTGTGGGTTATTCATTTATATATCTAAACTTATCTTATTTTTTTCAACAGAATGTCATGTTCGAGCGCTATCATATTTTTAAAAACTATTAAGACTGCCATGATCAAATCTCCTGTTCAACTTCATCAAAATACAAGTCCTGAACATACCCCATCCATGGATCAGCGTAGATCTTTACACATCACTCAGTTTCAAATTTTTCTCATCTTTTTTAAATTAGGATGTATATCTTTTGGTGGTCCAGCCGCACACTTGGTGTTTTTCCATCAACGATTTGTTCAACAGTTAAAATGGCTCACTGGTGAACAATACACTCAACTGGTGGCATTGTCACAAATCATTCCCGGACCGAGTAGTAGTCAGGTGGGTATTGCCATTGGCTATTTGACCAAAGGTTATTTGGGATCTCTTAGTGCATGGTTAGGATTCACACTCCCCTCCTTTATCCTTATGACGTGTGTGGCTTATTTTGGACAATATTTTTTTAGTCATTTAAATGTAGAAATATTTCACATTTTAAAACTGATCGTATTGGCAGTTGTGATTTTTGCATTCTGGCAAATGCTGAAAAGCGCTTGTAATACGGTTTGGCAATACTTACTCATGCTTCTATCCGCTTTATTTATCTACACGAGTGACTTAAGTTTCAGCCAAATCATTTTAATTTTTGTCGCAGCACTCTGTGGCCTGATTTTTTCAAAGACAACAATCAAGAAAAATAGTAAGCATAACAATACGAAAAGCTTAACGAAAAATGGTACAAAAGCACCTCCGACTCGTGCTTCATCAAATCATTTTAAATGTCCTCAAGCATTGAAAGCTTCATATCTATGGCTGGTTGCTTTTATTGCCCCTTTTGCGATCTTTGCAGTATTAAAAACTCAGTTCAACCATCCTGCACTACTCAGCATCGAAGGCTTTTACGCTTCAGCTTCGATGGTGTTTGGCAACGGTCACATTGTATTACCTTTGTTGCATCAAGACTTTGTGGACAGTGGATTCATTTCCAATGAAAAATTTGATTTAGGCTATGCTGTTGTCCAGTTAATGCCCGGTCCTCTTTTCAGCTTTGCAAGTTATTTGGGAGCGTTATTGCCCATCACCAATTCCATGCTATTCAATGCTGTTATTGCAACCTGTGCTATTTTTCTGCCTTCATTTTTTCTCATCTTTGGCACATTGCCGTATTGGTCTTGGCTGATGAAACAGGAAAAAATCTATCGCGCTGTTGAAGGCATCAATGCTGCGGTGATTGGTCTATTACTGTGTTTGATTGTGCAAATGACAGAAAGTTATATCAAAAGCTGGATAGATATTGGCTTTGTGATATGGATCGTACTTTTACTTCGTACGAAAATACCTGTTGTCGTCACGATTATTTCAAGTTTTAGTGCTTATTATTTTTTATTGATGTCGATTCATTCTTTTTAAAAAACATTGAAGAGCAAAGGTTTTAAATTACTTAAAATTTAAATCATGTTGCCTGTCTATTGATGGCAACCACAACCGTTTCACCCTCTTTCTGATCCAACTGAAAATGCTGTACTTCACAATATTGTTGGATCATTTCCACCAAAACAGTTGAATGGCTGGTGACCCAAAGTTGAGTATATCGACTGGCTTCAGCAATCAACATCGCTAATGCAGGCAACAGATTCGGGTGTAAACTATTTTCAGGCTCATTCAGTGCCATAAACAACGGCGGTCTCGGGCTGAGTAAAGCAACTGCCAAGCATAAAAAACGTAAGGTTCCATCTGAGAACTCTGCACTTTCAAGTGGTCTCAATATGCCTTCTCGTTGCATCATCATTTGGAAGCGTCCACCCTGCGCATCAACAAAAAAACGTGTGTTCGGAAAAGCCTTATCTAAAACCTCATAAAGTGTTTCTGTTTGTCCACGCTCTCTCAGTGTCTCAAATGCAGCTGCCAAATTGGTACCATCATGCGACAAAATCGGAGAGCGTATTCCCACCTGTGGCATTCGCATCGGTGAATGTGAACTTACCGAAAACTCATGATAAAAGCGCCAATTTTTCATGCTTTCTCTCACTTGAGAAACTTCAGGATATAAATGTGGATCGGATAGCTGTCCAAACACTGAATCTTCCTGTGTCAGTGTCATCGGATAAGTGATCTTTTCTCCCTCTATATTTTTGAGAAATGCCGCTTGATTGGTACGCTCCATCAACACACTCATGTTACGGCGTTGATAGCCACTCATCCAAATATTTTCTTTCTTTACCAATGGATCTAAACCAAATAAGCTGATTAAAGGTTCAGGAAAACCAATTTCAAGTTGGTATTCATAATGCTCCATTTCTACAGCCAGCTTCATACGCTTAGGGTCTTTGGCAAAATCCCCTTTGCGCCCGCCACCTGCCCACATAATTTTTTGGATACCACCTTCCAATGCTATGGCTTGAGATAAATGTCCATTGGCAGCCTCATGCAATAATCGTACAGCTTTATAAAGATTTGATTTTCCGCAACCATTTGCCCCACTGATCAAATTAAGCTGTGCTAGAGGTAATGTTAGATTTCGAACAGAACGAAAGCCTTTAATGGTTATAGAGCGAATCATGAATAAAACTCTTTTATTTATTTGTACATTTTTATGTTTTTAACATAGCTATAAAACCAAAAGCCCGCAAGTTTTCACTCACGGGCTTTGCATTTCTATACCAAACATCAACTTAGAATAAACGGTTCATTCCGTTTAAAGTTGCAACACGGTACGCTTCTGCCATGGTTGGATAGTTGAATGTGGTTTCAACGAAATACTTAATGGTATTTCTGCCACTTTGCATCACAGCTTGTCCAATATGGATAATTTCAGCCGCGTTATTCCCGAAGCAATGCACACCTAAAATTTCTAAAGTATCACGGTGGAACAAAATCTTAAGTTCGCCCACTGTATCGCCTGTAATTTGAGCACGTGCCAAGTGACGGAAGGATGCTTGACCCACTTCATAAGGAATCTTTTCTTCAGTCAACTGTTGTTCAGTTTTACCAATTGAAGAAATTTCAGGAATCGTATAAATTCCTGTTGGGATATCTGTCACAGGAGCAACACCAATTTCACCGCTCATGTTCGAACCTGCACAACGACCTTGGTCATAAGCAGCCGAAGCAAGAGATGGCCAACCGATCACATCCCCCGCAGCATAAATATTTTCAACTTCAGTTTGGTATTGATCATTGACTGTTAATTGACCACGGCTATTCGGCGTGATCCCTACATTTTCAAGACCTAAACCATCAGTATTGCCTGAACGTCCGTTACACCACAGGATCGCATCCGCTTTAATCTTTTTACCACTTTGTAAATGCAATACAACGTGATCATCAAAAGTTTCAAGATGATCAATTTGCTCATTATGTCGAATCAGTACACCTTGCTCACGCAAGCGATACGACAATGCATCAGAAATTTCATCATCGAGGTAGCTAAGTAGCTTTGGCTGTGTATTAATCAAATCCACTTTATGATCTAGACCAATAAAGATCGATGCATATTCACAACCAATCACGCCCGCACCGTAAATGATGATTTTTTGGATTGTAAAATCAAGATCCAAAATTTTGTCTGAATCAAATACACGCTTATGATTAAAATCAAGGACCGAAGGACGGTAAGGACGTGAACCTGTAGCGACAACCAATTGCTTGAATACGATGGTTTCCGTCACACCTTCAGGGTTAAAGACCAATACTGTATTTTTGTCTTGAATGTACGCACGACCGTGGAAGATATCGATACGGTTACGATCATAAAACCGTGAATGCGTTTGTACTTGTTGTTGAATGACTTTATGTGCATTTTGCAGCACTTGTTTCATGGTGAACTGTTTCCACTCACCCACTTTTTGAAACATTGGATCACGTTGATAGCGAATAATGCTTGAAACCGTTTGACGTAACGCTTTACTTGGAATCGTTCCCACATGGGTACAGTTGCCACCCAATTGTTCACGTATATCAACGATTGCAACGCGCATACCTGACTTGGCAAGCTTCATTGCAGCACCTTCACCTGCAGGTCCCGAACCTAAAACAACTGCATCGTATTTTACAAAGGTTCCACTCACGACCTCTTTCTTACGCGCCATTCAATGCTCCTAATGTTCATATCATTTATATCTATACCCTATTATGACTGAATTTATATGACTTTGCTTTATTTCAATTTCATATATTGCTTGATGACGACATTTATTAAATGAATATCGTTTTTACCCCATTTCAGTGCAATTTCGTTATACTAATAGCGCTATTTTTTTAAAATATCCCCCGTCCAAAAACAGTGGAATAGTTGAATATGTCTGATAACCGTAAACCAGTACAGGGTGAAAAACTTCGTGGCGCTGAGAAAGTTGCTCGTATACCTGTAAAAGTTATTCCTACGGTTGAAACTCCACGAAAGCCCGATTGGATTCGTGTGAAAATGGCAGCGCCTGAAGAAGTTCAACGTATTAAAACAACATTACGCGCTCAAAAATTACATACCGTTTGTGAAGAAGCTGCTTGCCCGAACCTACCAGAATGTTTCGGTGGTGGTACTGCAACCTTTATGATTATGGGTGATATTTGTACCCGTCGTTGCCCGTTCTGTGATGTGGCCCATGGTCGTCCAAATGCTTTAGATGCAGATGAACCACGCCACATGGCAGAGACTATCGCCAACTTAGGTTTGAAATATGCGGTGATCACTTCTGTAGACCGTGATGATCTATTGGATGGTGGTGCGCAACATTTTGTGGACTGTATTAAAGAAGCACGTGCTTTAAGTCCAACAACCTTATTAGAAATTTTAGTGCCTGACTTCCGTGGTCGTATGGATATTGCCCTACGGATCATGACAGAATGTCCACCTGATGTGTTTAACCACAACATTGAAACTGTGCCTCGTTTATACAAAGCAATGCGTCCAGGTTCTGACTATCAGCATTCACTCAATTTATTGAAAATGTTCAAAGAATACTGCCCAGATATTCCAACTAAATGTGGTTTGATGGTGGGTATTGGTGAAACTGAAGAAGAAGTGATTGCATTACTTGATGACTTGCATGCACACGGCGTGGATTACGTGACCATTGGTCAGTATTTACAGCCTTCAAAAGAGCACGCTCCCATTGACCGCTTTGTAACTCCTGAAGAATTTGAACGTTATACAGCTCATGGTCAAAAATTAGGTTTCCGTAATATTTGGGCAGCGCCAATGGTTCGCTCAAGTTACTTTGCTGATCGTCAATACTATGGTGAACCTGTTCCAGCAGTCCGCCGTAAAGCCGATCCTGCAAAGAAAATTGCAGTCCAAGTGATCGAAGCTTAATTCTTTTAAACTTCAATGAAAAGTCCTCTAGAACTGAATTCAGAGGGCTTTTTTATGTCTGTAAATTATTGAAATCAATTTGAGATTGAATCATCAATTAACGACATTGACCTTCAATATTGCCATTGACCATCGTTCCATTTAAAACACAGACCGCATTGGCTGGAATTTTCAAATTATCATTGACCATATTGTTACTCATGGTTTTAGAGCAAGTCGCAGCAAAGCTTAAAGTACATGCCACCGATAAAGTCATCAGCAGTGCAATCCGTTGATATAAATTGTCCATGCTTTTCAATCCATCCAATTATTATTAAAAAATTAATGTTAAATATTTTAGATATATAAAATGTTACAGCTAATACATTAAGTGAATTTTCACTCTACATATGTATCCTTTTGGTTCTAGACCATACTTCTTTTTGATTTATAACCTACACTAGACATTGATTAAAAAATAAACTTTCGAAAAATTCATTTCTAAATCCTTCAGTTGAGCTTCATTAAGCCCCTATAGAAAAGCTTCATTCAAATAACTTTTAATTTTCTATTGCTCAACTCAAGACCATCCAACCTAAATTCGAAATGCGGAGTGGTTATATGTCTTTTGTGCTTTTTCTTATCGCGATACTGATTCAGATTTTTATATTATGGCTGATCTTTTTCTGCTCGTTGTCTCGGACATCTGGTTCAATCTTGACCATTATTGTGTCGATTGCAACAGCCATACTCAGTCCTTGGTCACTATTGCTAGGTCTCCCGCTGATACTCATCAGCCTGATTATGATGATTGATCCGTTACGCATGGCAGTCATCACTAAACCTGCTTATAAAACTTTAGCCAATGCCATGCCGAGTATGAGCACCACGGAGCGAGAAGCTTTGGATGCTGGAACCAGTTGGTGGGAAAAAGAACTGTTTATGGGGGCGCCCGATTGGAAAAAATTTGATGCTTACCCTTACCCGACCCTTTCAATCGAGGAACAATCATTCTTAGACAACGAAGTGCAGCAGCTCTGCGCGATGCTGAATGAATGGGAAATCCATCATCATTTAAAAGATTTACCACCTGAAGTATGGGCGTTCATTAAAGAAAAAGGTTTTCTAGGCTTAATCATTCCTAAAGAATATGGTGGTAAAGCCTTTAGCTCATTTGCACAAAGTCGCATCATGAGCAAAATCGCTTCGCGCTCACTCACGACCGCTGTCAGCTGTATGGTACCGAACTCACTTGGACCGGGTGAATTATTACTTCATTACGGTACAGAAGAGCAAAAAAATCGGTATTTACCGGGTTTAGCCAAAGGTGAAGAAATTCCTTGTTTCGGTTTAACCAGCCCTGAAGCAGGATCGGATGCAGGTGCCATTCCAGATACAGGTGTGGTGTGTTATGGAGAATTTGAAGGCAAACAAGTGCTCGGACTACGCATGAATTTCTCCAAACGTTGGATTACCCTTGCACCCATTGCCACAGTGGTCGGTTTAGCGTTCAAGCTCTATGACCCAGAAGGTTTATTGGGTGATAAATCAAAAACTGAATATGGCATTACCTGTGCGCTATTGCCTGCTAATCATGACGGTGTCAAGGTCGGTGCTCGCCATAATCCAGGTTCTCCCTTTATGAATGGTACGGTGGATGGAAAGGATGTCTTTATCCCACTCGATTGGATTATTGGTGGCGTTAAAAATGCAGGTAAAGGTTGGCGTATGCTGATGGAATGCCTTGCAGTAGGGCGTGGTATCTCCCTGCCTGCGCTATCTACCGCTGCGGGTGAAATGAGTTATTTAACAGTCGGTGCATTTG
This sequence comes from Acinetobacter sp. CY73, assembly GCF_059515865.1. Lineage (NCBI taxonomy): Bacteria > Pseudomonadati > Pseudomonadota > Gammaproteobacteria > Moraxellales > Moraxellaceae > Acinetobacter > Acinetobacter sp. CY73. The sequence continues at coordinate 15,973 of NZ_JCAKMZ010000004.1, forward strand.
CCAAAATCCGTCAACAATTCAAAATTTCTGTCGGTAAATTTGAAGGTGTTCAAGAAGCGACGAGTGATATTGCTTCGGACACCTATATGCTGGAAGCGTTTAGATATTTAGTCACGTGTGGTCTCAATCAAGGCGGTAAACCTGCGGTGATGACCGCTATGGCCAAATACTATGCCACGGAAACCATGCGTAAAGTGGTGAATCATGGCATGGATGTGGTCGGTGGGCGTGCCATTCAAATGGGGCCACGTAACTTTTTGGCTTTAAATTATCAAGCGATTCCTGTTTCCATCACGGTTGAAGGTGCCAATATTCTGAGTCGTTCTTTGATGATTTTTGGTCAAGGTTCTATGCGTTGTCACCCTTATCTATTTGAAGAATTACAGCTTTTACAAGCTGAGGATAAAGACACTGCATTAAATACTTTTAATGAGATGCTGTACAAACATTTAGGTTATACCTTTAACCGTACCGCGCGTTCTTTTGCCTATGGCTATATCGGTGGACCTTCGGATGCCTCTGAAAAATCCGATGCATTTAGTCGTCCTTATTATAAAACCATCAATCGTCTCAGTGCCAACTTCGCCTTGACTGCTGATATGTGCTTAGGTTTATTGGCGGGTGATATCAAACGTAAAGAGATGCTGTCAGGTCGTCTTGCCGATATTCATTCGAATTTATTTATTGCGACAGCGATCTTAAAATTTTATGAATATGGACAACGTACAGAAGCCGAACAGATCCATGCGCAGTTGGCTTTAGAAAAAGCCTTATTTAATGCACAAGAAGCATTCTTTGGACTATTTGATAATTTCCCAATCAAACTTGCATCGGGACTGATTAAATTGATTTGCTTCCCACTGGGTCGCCCGGTACAAAAACCGAGTGACAAACTTAAACTGCAAGCGGGCGAATTGATCATGCAAGAAAATGCCTTCCGCGATCAACTGAAACAGCATGTTTATTACAGCACAGACGCAGATGATGTCACAGGTCGTATGGAATCAACTTTCCTGATGTTGCTTGAAGTCGAGGAGCTTTGGAATAAGTTCAAAAAGGCTGAATCTAAAGGACAGTTTGAAGGTTTAACTTTTGAAGCCCACATCGAGGCGGCTTTGAAGACAAACTTTATCAATCAAGCGGAAGCTGATCAGTTGACGACTTACAATGCCAAACGCTTTGATAGCATGTTGACCGATATTTTTGATATTGAGCTGAATCAACATTTAGATTTAGAGAATCCGCATCTCAATCAGTCTGATCCACAGAATGGAGCCCCCTCTACTCAAACATTATAGCGAGATACAGTTGAGCCAAATGACGTGCTTCTACTGGTCTGCATCGTTTTATAGAGCATTATGATTTTGAAACACGATAACTATTAATTTTTTAATTTTTAGAGAAAAACGGCTTAAAGAAGCCGTTTTTTTATTAAGAAATATTGATAAATCGTCCAGATGAATACTTTCGGCTGACTTATGCTGTGTTCAGCATCATTTTTTTATTCATTTAGAAAATATTCCCTCTTTGCTTAGCACATAAACTTTGACTTTAGTGCAATGGTAATCAAAGCAAAAACTGTCAAAATAAATTTCATTGCAAATTAATGAATCATTATTCATTTTTTATGATATGGTTTTATCCATAAAATGAGTGAGTTTCGCTTTGGTTGAAAATCAAGATAACGCGAATAGAATTTGGTTTATAAAAAGCTTAAGCATGGCATCAAGGGTCTATGGACTCAGTATTGAATAATGCAAGATCGAATAATTTAATGGAGAAAATAATGAGTCAAGACATCGTGATTGTGGCAGGAAGCCGTACAGCAATGGGAAGTTTCCAAGGTAGCCTTGCAAGTTTAACCGCTCCTCAGCTCGGTGCTGAGTCAATCAAATCTGCCCTCGCGCGCGCCCATGTTTCAGCTGAAAATGTTGATGAAGTGATTATGGGTTGTGTCCTCCCAGCAGGTTTAAAACAAGGTCCTGCACGCCAAGCGATGCGTATTGCAGGTATCCCAGATCATGTCGGTGCAACAACAATCAATAAAATTTGTGGTTCAGGGATGAAAGCGGTCATGCAAGCTGCAGATGCAATCAAAGCTGGCTCTGCGAAACTCGTTGTTGCTGGGGGTATGGAGTCAATGAGTAATGCACCCTATCTGATGGACAAAGCACGTGCGGGCTTTCGTATGGGTCATGGCAAAGTCACCGATCACATGTTTCAAGAAGGCTTGGAAGATGCAGAAACAGGACTCTCGATGGGTGTATTGGCTCAGGAAATGGCGAATAAAAAATCCTATACCCGCGCACAACAAGATGAATTTGCCATTCGCTCTTTAACACGCGCACAACATGCAACTGAACAAGGTTATTTCAAAGATGAAATTACACCTGTAACCGTCAGTGGCCGCAAAGGTGATGTGACTGTTGCTCAAGATGAAAATCCATTCAATGCCAAAATAGATAAAATTCCAACGCTTCGTCCTGCTTTTGCCAAAGATGGCACCATTACAGCAGCCAATGCCAGCTCCATCAGCGATGGATCATCTGCATTTGTGGTAACGTCTGCTGATTATGCTACAGCACAAGGTTTAAGCACTTTAGCAAGCATTAAAGCCTATGCGAGCCATTCACAACATCCATCTGAATTTACCATTGCACCCGTGGGTGCCATTGAGAAAGTTTTAGCAAAAACTGGTTGGTCTGTTGCAGATGTTGATTTATGGGAAATTAATGAAGCCTTTGCCATGGTGACCATGGCAGCGATTGACGCCTTTGATCTAGATATTGAAAAAGTAAATATCAATGGCGGTGCATGTGCGCTCGGTCATCCATTGGGTTCTTCTGGTTCACGTATTATTTTAACGCTCATTTATGCATTAAAGCGTTTAGGAAAAACCAAAGGTATCGCAACATTATGTATTGGTGGTGGTGAAGCCACTGCGATTGCCATTGAGATTCCAGCCTAATTTTTGATTCAACAACGCATCTTCGGATGCGTTTTTTTAGAGAGCTTAAAATGTCAAAACAAGATTATGAAAATGGTTTGAAAGTTCGAACAGAAGTCATGGGCGAATCTTTTGTAAAACGTGCTCAAGACAATACCGTTCCTTTTACTCAACCTCTACAAGACTGGATCAATGAACATGCTTGGGGTTCAACATGGCAACGTGAAGGCGTATTACCGCGTAAATATCGTTCGCTCATTACCATTGCATTTTTAACGGCGCAAAAAAGCCCGATGGAACTCAAAGGTCATGTTCGTGGTGCATTGAATAACGGCGCAACCGTTGAAGAAATACAAGAAGTCTTACTGCATAGTTTGCCTTATTGTGGTGCGCCTACAACGCAAGAAGCCTTTCGAGCAGCCTTAGAAGTGATTCAAGAATATCAACAGAATGAGGGCAATGCATAAATGAAGACAATGCATAAAATTTCGTTCATTGATCTTAACGTTTAAAATATTCTAGATCTTAAAATCTGCATACTTTGAGACTCAACCTTGAAATTAAGCATTGAAACTAGACTTTAAAATTAAACTTTAAAGCTATGGTTTTAAACTCAGCTGATTTCAGCATTTATGATTGAAATCAGCTTTGCGTACCCCTATACATTTCACTCTTGCTCACTCTCCCATTTTAAAGATACTTGGATTCCTTCATTTTTTATATACATTGTTTACAGCCAATTAAAGTGAACCAACATTTTTAGTGTTTAAAGTCCGTATTATCACCCTACTTAAAAATGCAACTAATCAGTAACTTTTAGTCTTTTTTTAAAGCACGATACTTCGGATTAAATCGATTTTTAGGTTCATAATTATTCATTAACACAAATTCTCCTATTCTAAACTGTAATAATAATTGTTATCATTTGCATTAATTACACCTTTTCACAATTGATAGTTCTATGTCTAGCACTGAATTTGAGTTACAGAGTACGCCTTCTATAACGACCAAATCCCAAAAAACCAAAACTAAAACGAAACCTGAACTAACTCCCTATCGCATCATGATTGCCTATCGATTTCTATTGGCTTCTGTCGGTGGATACGTTCTTGCATCACTTTCAGCTGTGGTCATTGCTCAGTATTTCGCCGCATATCAATCCAGCGCAGCGATGGCTGCAACTTTGATTGCGTTTAGCCTCAGTTGTGCAGCTTTTATTTGGGTGTTTATGGTCAATAAAACCCTCAAAGCCAGTCTAGGCATCATGATTCCAAGCCTGATTTTATTTATTTGCTATAAGGCCATAGGTAACTAAAAATGAGAATAGATGGAAAAGTCGAAGGTCCTCGCCAATCCATGTCTTGGTTACATACTTGGTCAAGTTTGATTCTGGGTTGGCTGCTGTATGCAATTTTCTTAACAGGAACACTGAGTTTTTTTCAAACTGAAATCACCACATGGATGAAACCTGAGTTCCATCAGTCTGTTCCGAGTCAATCACAAATTCAACATACCCAAGTGGCGTTAAATTATTTACAAGAACATCACGCCAATGCAGGTAGTTGGACGATTCAACTGCCCAATTCACGTCAAAATGTCACGACACTGAATATTCGTAAAACAGGCGAAGACCCACGTGCACGCCGTGGTGGTGAACGGGTTACGATTGATAGTCGTACAGGCGAAGTTCTAGAAGCACGTGAAACGCGTGGCGGTAGTTTCCTTTATCGTTTCCACTTTGAACTTTATGGTATGCCACGCATTTGGTCTCGTTGGATCGTCGGTATTGCCACCATGTTCATGTTGGTGGCGATGATTAGCGGCATCATTACCCACAAGAAAATTTTCAAAGATTTCTTTACATTCCGATCAGGTAAAGGGCAACGCTCTTGGTTAGATGCACATAATGCGACCGCAGTATTTGCACTTCCCTTCCATATCATGATTACTTTTAGTGGATTGCTTTTATTGCTCTTCACCATCATGCCTTGGGGTGTTAATCAGATTTATGAAAATCGCGGTGCTTTCTTACAAGATCAGCGACGTTCTTTAATAGAACAAAATATTGAAAATCAGCCAGAACAAACGGCTCGTGGTGACCATCAAACACGGGGTGAAAATCAAAATCGTGAACAGCATGCTAACCGCCCATCTACAATCGGAGAAAATACCCAAGCTCGTAGCGAAGCACGTTCAGCTCAAAATAACCTAGCTCAAGCTGGAAACAATGAAGCACGTGAACAGCGCAGTGGTCGTGGTGAAGGACGTGGTCGAAATAAAGAGCGCACTCAACCTGCACCCTTGGCAGATATAGAACCGATTCTGAGTCAAGCTGAAGAAAAATGGAAAGACAATCCAGTTGCGAGCATTAGCATCACCGCACCAAATACCACTCAAGCCAAAATTGAATTACGTGCATTGAATGCAGTGAGTGTGGCACATCGTGGCGTTTATGAAACCTTAGACTTCAATGGCGTTACAGGTCAAAACATTACCGATGAATCTGCCAAGTTAAAAAATCCATCGATTCCCAACGGAATATATAATGTTGTAACTGTTTTGCATGAAGCTCGCGGTGTGGATTTGGCATTGCGTTGGATCTTATTCCTATCCGGTGTTGTCGGCACCATTATGATCGCAACAGGTTTAATCTTGTGGTGTGTAAAACGTGCGCCTCAACAACAGAAACAAGGCTTTAAATCTTTGGGTTATCGCGTGGTTGAAGTGACCAATATTGCTGCCATTATTGGATTACCGATTGCCTGTGCTGCATATTTTTATGCCAATCGTTTCATCCCTGCTGACTTGCCTATGCGCCTTAACTGGGAAATCCGAACCTTCTTTATCGTATGGCTGTTGACCCTAATTTATGCGGCGTGTCGTACACATCGTCAAGCATGGTTAGAACTTTTAATGATTGCCACCATTGCTTTTGCACTCTTACCAATCATGAACTTTATGACTGGTGGTCAAGCGCTGTGGAATACCATTACCAATGGTCAATGGGTGATTGCTTCATTCGACTTAGCGATGTGGGTATTGGCTGCATTATTCTTCTTTAGCTTCATTAAAGTTAAAAACCACAAAGGCTTAGCCGCTAAAAATGGCAAAGCAGTGACCCATGTTGAGGAGCAAGACGGATGATTTTCTTCTTCATGATTTGGTCGATTTGCTCCGTTGGTCTTTTTGCCTTGGCAAGTTCCATGGAAAAACACCAAAAACAAATCTTTGGTCAAAAGCTTCCGAGCAAAAAAATACGACTTGCGACTATTTTAGGTTGGGTTTTACTCATCATTGCGCTGATCCTCAGCATCCAACACGCTCAGCTCAGTAATATGATTAGCTATTGGATTGGTGTAATCACTTTTGCAAGCTTATGGGTTGGACTGAGTCTGAGTTATTTTGAATCGAAAGTGAAACAGATTTGGATCGCCACAGGCATCATTGCGATCATCAGTCTGATTTTGTATTTCATCTAAAAATCATTTAAAACTTCAATACATTGACTTGATTCATTAAAAAAAGGTTCGCTCATCTCAGTATGAGTGACCTTTTTTTAAAATTTCATTTCAGAATTTAGCAATATCACGATAAAGCCTAGTGCATTGAGTTTGCTTGAACCTCCATTGTTGCAATCAAATTTTCAATCATGCTCTAACTATGCTCTTTCCTTTCATTCGCATTTGAAAACCAACACGATATAATTCACGTTCATTTTTTCATTTATCAGGCTGTTACATGGAACTTCGACATTTACGCTATTTTATTTGTATTGCCGAAGAACTGAATTTTACCCGTGCCTCTGAAAAGCTTTTTATCGCACAGCCTTCATTAAGCCAACAAATCAAAGACCTTGAAAATGAATTAGGTTGCCTATTATTCTCACGTAAAAACCGTTCGCTCAGCCTGACTGAAGAAGGACAACAATTTTATCGGGATGCAAAACATATTGTAGAGCTGTCTCAACAAGCCATTCAAAATGTAAAAACCATCAGTGATGCCAAAAAGAATAAGCTTAATATCGGCTTCTTACCCATTGCTGAAATGAAAATATTTCCCTATGTCATGCCGATCATCCGCGCGCAGCAAGAACAGTTGGATATTCAATTTCATAGCTTAAGTTGTCTGGCTCAAATCCAAGCTTTAAAAGACAATAAAATTGATGTTGCCTTTACCCGTCAATGCATCAATGATGATCATATCGCTTCGATTGAATTATTTAATGAACCTTTAGTGCTCTTGATTCCTAGCCAATCTCCTTTTGCACAGACTGAATTGATTTCAAAACAAGATTTGATACAACAAAAGTTTATTCTCAGTGAAGAAATGGCTTCACCAGTACTTTTTCAAAAGACCCAACAGATTTTTCAAAATTTGAATGCCACGATGCAGATCTCACAGCATTCGAGTAATATTTTGATGAATGTCAATTTGGTCGGTATGCAGATGGGCTGGACCATTGTCCCTGCCTATGTTGAAGATTTCTTAGGACCGAATGTTATGATTAAAAAAACATCTGTTCCTCTACCCAATATTGGACTGTATTTGAACTACCGTAAAAATGATGAAAGTGATCGTTTAAAGTTAGTCAAATCTATTCTGAGTCAACATTTTCATTGTGATATTTTTTAATACTTCATTATGCTGTTTTAGCGATACATACATTGAGTAAAGAAAGTGAATATATAAAAAGCCTGCAATCAATACAGGCTTTTTTTTAAGGTATTTCGTCCCGTCCTGAAATAAGTTTACTCAACGGTTTTCATCGAGAGATTTTGAAAATACATTTCATCTCAAATGAAACTTTAGGTTCAAAATACGATTAAACACCCAACTTTTCAAAAATCGCTTGGCTGGTTTGTTCACTAATTTGTGGAATTGCCAAAGCAGCAACAAACTTATCTGGACGTAAGAACACCATTGAATCACTAGTTTTGCCAAACCAAGCACGAATCGCATGCTCAGTATCGCCTAAAGTCAGAACGTCATCATTTTCTTGAGGTGTAGTAGACATCTGCTCAGGTGGAATCACTTTGATAAATTTTACACCGAGTGCTTTCCATTTCGCCAATGTCTGAGGTTTTAAGCCCCAAGTTGGGTTGACCCCCCAAGCAATCACGGCAAAATCCGTTCCGATAAACTCATCCAGTAATTGAATTTTGCCTGAACGGTCTTGCATTTTGGGTTGAATAAACATTTTCCCAATAGGTGAGGTTTTACTGACTTGACCGACCAACACACCTGCTTTGTACTGTGGCATCGGTTTAAAACGCATTTCCAATAAATATTGCTTCGCAGGTTTGATGTAATTCAATACATAAGAAATCGCATCACGCGCGGTACCTTGCCATTTCTTCGGTGGCGCAAGTACATGACCTGCAGTGACTGATAAATCAATCATGGCTTTAGCATGGTCATGACGTTCAAGTTGATATGTATCCAATACTTTTTCTGAAACCTTGCCTTGAACAACCATGGCAAGTTTCCATGACAAGTTAAATGCATCACGCAAGCCACTGTTATAACCCTGACCTTGCCATACTGGCATGATGTGGGCTGCATCACCTGCCAACAATACGCGACCCTCTCTGAAACGACTGGCGATACGGGCATTGTGGGTATAAACACGATTACGAATCACATCGATATTTTCAGTATTCGGTAAAACTTTAGAAAGAAGTTTTGCCATATTTTCAGGTTGGCTCAATTCTTCTTGAGTTTCACCTGGCATCACCATAAATTCAAAACGGCGAATACCATGGGGTAATGCTGCCGACACATATGGACGCACAGGATCACAGCATAGGTAGATATGTGGCGTTGCTAATGGATCATTGGCGATGTCCACGACAATCCATTGATTTGGCGCAGTTTCACCTTCAAATGGAATATTGAGCATACGGCGTACATAGCTGTTCCCGCCATCACATGCAACCAAATATTTTGAAGTGATGACTTCAATCTCACCGTCTTTATTTTGTACTTGAACTTCAACATGGTCTTGGAATTGTTTAAATGTTTGCACGCTACGTGAAAAACGAACCTCTACATTTTTAAAACGCTCTAAACCTTCCAGTAATACAGCATCAACCAAGGGTTGAACAAATGCATTACGGCGAGGCCAACCAAATTCACGTGTTTTCGGTTGAATATCTGCAAAACAACGACCTGAAGGCGTTAAAAAACGCATCGCATGGTCAGGTGTCGTATGTGGTAAAACTTGATCAATCAAACCGACTGATTGAAGGGTTCTGAGTGACTCATCATCAATACCAATCGCACGTGGATAGTCAATCAACTGATCCAACTGCTCTACGACTGTCACATTCACGCCCGATTGTCCTAGACCATTGGCAATGGTTAAGCCGACTGGGCCTGCACCAATAATAATCACGTCAGTGCTATATTTTTTTGCTGTCGTCATGTCAAAAACTCCTCAATTGAGGCTATTAAGCATGTTTTTAGCGATAGGAAAAAGTTATGCAAAAGTCTTATAAAATCTACTAAAAGCATCAAATACGACCATTTTTAGTATTTTTAGCATCAAATCAGCAATGAACGATAGGATTGAGTTATCGTTGGATTCGTATTTCATATCGTTATTTGACCAGACTCTAAGTCATCACACCCAACTAATATGTATAAGATTTCATAAGCTATTTTTTAAGTCTTAATCACTTGATCATTTGACATGATTTTAAGAAATTACAGAACTTTGCAAGGTTTCCTCATCATCCAAATGAATTGTTTGGTTTGTTTTTTCAACATTATGAATCCTTAATCTAAGCTATAATGAACAGGCTAATTTATATATTGGCTTTTTTTATTTTTAATCGTCTGCTTTATGAAGTGGCTTTGGAATTTTTATGCCTAAACGTATTACTGTCCCAACTGAACTTGCAAATCGTGCACTTGCTGGAAATGCGGAAGCTCAGTTTGAGCTTGCTGATTTATATATGCAAAGTGAGCATGATGATGACATTACTTTAGCTGAGGAATGGGCGCTCAAAGCTGCTGAAAATGGTCAAGTTGAAGCAATGTATTGGTTAGGCGAAGGCTATACCGTTTATGCCAAAGAACTTCGAGAAGAAGACCCTGAAGAATCTAAAGCTCACTTTGAGTTAGCCTATTACTGGTTATCTAAAGCCAATATCCAAAAACACGCTGCTGCGACTTTAGAGCTTGCAGGCTATTACCGTCGAGGAGATGTGATTGAAAAAGATGAAGCGAAATCTGTCGCTTTAGTCAAACAAGCAGCTGAGCTTGGTGATGTTCAAGCGATGCGTGATCTAGCATTCATCTATGAAAATGGGATGGGTGTAGAAGCGAATGAAGAGCAAGCGGATTATTGGACGAAGAAGGCTGAAGCTTTTGAAGCCAAAGATGCATAAAATTAAAACCTTGTAATTATTTATCTAAAATTCAATATATTTTTTCATTAGACCTGTTGCGTAAGTAGGGTTTTTATTCATTTTCGATTTACGCAATACCTTATAAATTAAAGGCTATACCTGCTCAAATTTTGACCAACGCAAGAGGTCTAGTCATACTTTAGTTAGGTCTTAGTCGCTTATAAATTGATTGAATTATAATAAGCAATCTAGATTTTTCATACAATGGATCTCTCATAACTATTTTATTTCTAATCAATTAAATGCTGTAAGCCTTAGATCATATAATCTTTAGCTTACTAAAATAAAGTTTAAAACTGATCAAAAAATGATTTATGCAAGAAGTCTAATAAATAAAGGAAATACAATGGAAGTAATCATTCTATTTTTATCTTTGATTTGTCTTATTTTAATTGGGGTGATTGTTTACCTAAACAAAAAAAACAATCGTCATAATTTTCAAAATCAAGCACAATTACATCAAGTTTTTATAGAACATCAAGAAACAATCAAACAAATGCAAATTGATTTTGAAGAAGAGAAACAGCGCGTAAAGAAAACTGCATTAACAGGTTCTAGAAACACCATTAAAGGCACAATGAGTGAAAAATTCTGCCCTTTTCAAGATGATTTCGCCTATTCTCCCGCAGATTGTTCATTCTTAGGTAAACCTATTGATTTTATCATTTTTAAAAATGTTGAAAAATACCGCGATAATGAAAGTAATATAGGTTTAGATGATATTGAAATTGTATTTTTGGAAGTCAAAACAGGTAGATCTTCTCTCACGAGAGTTGAAAAAGTAATTCAATATGCAATAGAAAACAAACGCGTACGTTTTGAAACATATCGTTATCAAGAGAATCAACTTGTTCAAAATGTCGTACCTAATATCCTGAATGGTGTCACTAGCTTAACAGAACCATTACTTGTGCCATTAGACTTTTCTCAAAACGATGTTGATTATTGCACTACATCTAAGCTCCCCCATGTTATTAAAAGTCGTGAAAAATTTCCGCGTAGTTCATATAAGTGGTCGGACTATGAAATGGATTTACTCATTCAAAAATATGACGAGGGTCATACGCTATTAGAACTCACACAGTTGTTCCAAAGAACCGAAGGTGGAATTTCATCACGTTTAAAAAATTTAGGTGTTGAATTACAGCTTGATGAATAAAGCAACAAAACAAGATTGGAACACAATCAATTTACAAGTACAATACTGCCCTAGTCGAGGGATGCTGCGACTTTCTCATAGATAGATTTTAAAATTCTCAATATGAGATCGCTAGGCTCGACCATCGGTTCAAACACTCTTTTGAACCAAAAACGGCATCCGCGAACATAACGATCCAATCCATTTTTTACTGTTATTACACATCTAATAACGAGGAGATCCTGATGAACGCGGTTAATGCTTCATTTACAGATTATAAAGTTGCCGATATTTCACTTGCTGATTACGGCCGTAAAGAAATCAAACTTGCAGAAGCTGAAATGCCCGCTTTAATGGGTTTGCGTAAGCGTTATGCTGCAGCGAAACCCCTTGCAGGCGCGAAAATTCTCGGCTGTATCCACATGACCATTCAAACTGCAGTTCTCATTGAAACTTTGGTTGAATTGGGCGCAGAAGTTCGCTGGACCTCTTGTAACATTTTCTCTACTCAAGACCATGCTGCTGCTGCCATTGCTGCTGCGGGTATTCCTGTTTTTGCTTGGAAAGGCGAAACTGAAGAAGAATACATGTGGTGCCTGGAACAACAAATCAATGTGAATGGTACACCTTGGGATGCTAACATGATTCTGGATGATGGCGGTGACTTAACGCTACTTGTTCATGAAAAATACCCAGAAGTGATTGCTAAAATTCACGGTGTAACTGAAGAAACCACCACAGGTGTTCAACGTCTATATGAAATGTTACGTGATGGTACGTTAAAAGTGCCTGCGATCAACGTAAATGACTCTGTGACTAAGTCTAAAAACGACAACAAATACGGTTGCCGCCACTCACTTAACGATGCCATCAAACGTGGTACAGATATGCTTTTATCTGGCCGTCGTGCGCTTGTGATTGGTTACGGTGATGTGGGTAAAGGTTCTGCGCAATCACTTCGTCAAGAAGGCATGATTGTCCGTGTGACTGAAGTAGATCCAATCTGTGCGATGCAAGCATGCATGGACGGTTATGAAGTTGTATCTCCATACAAAAATGGCGTACAAACCGGTAAAAAAGAAGACGTAAACGTTGATCTTCTTCAAAATACTGACCTCATCGTGACGACCACAGGTAACTACCACGTATGTGACTCAGCAATGCTTGATTCACTCAAAGCAGGCGCTGTTGTATGTAACATCGGTCACTTTGATACTGAAATCGACACCAACTACTTACGTGGTTACAAGTGGGTTGAAGTGAAGCCACAAGTTCACCAAGTATATCGTTCTGAAGATGAAAATAACTATCTGATCCTTCTTTCTGAAGGTCGTTTAGTGAATCTTGGTAATGCAACAGGTCACCCATCACGCATTATGGATGGTTCTTTTGCCAACCAAGTCTTAGGTCAAATGCATTTATTCGCTGAGAAATTTGCTGATCTTCCAGAAGCTGAAAAAGCTGCAAAAATCCGTGTAGAACTGATTCCGAAAAAATTAGATGAAGAAGTTGCTGCAGCAATGGTTGCAGGTTTTGGTGGTGTTCTGACTCAATTGACTCAAGAACAAGCAGACTACTTAGGTGTTGCTGTTGAAGGTCCATTTAAATCTGAGACTTATAAATACTAAGTTTTTAATCCCTTTCCCTAACCCTCTCTTGCACTGAACTTTAAAGCAATGCTTAAAGCACGTTCAGGAGTGGGAATATTCATTACAACATGAATATTTTCGAGGGTAAGTCCTCTCCTTTCAGGAGAGGACTTAGGAGAGGTGAAAATATGAATCAGTATTTATAAAAATAGGATTTGAACATGTCAAAACAGATTCCAATTTCTTTTGAGTTTTTCCCAACCAAAACTGATGCGGGTGCGGAAAAACTCATTACGGTTCACAAAGAACTACAACTGCTTAATCCAGAATTTTTCTCTGTGACTTACGGTGCAGGGGGGTCAACTCGTGAACGCACGTTGTCCACATTGAATGACTTCAATGGAAAAGGCACACCTGTTGCCCCTCACCTGTCTTGTATTGGTGACAGCAAACAACGTATTGCTGAACTTTTAGATTTATATAAATCTCAAGGGATTGATCGAATTGTTGCGCTTCGTGGTGACTTACCTTCAGGTCAAGTGGGTTTAGGCGAATTGCCTTATGCACAAGACTTGGTTCGCTTTATCCGTGAACATTCAGGCGATCATTTTCATATTGAAGTGGCGGCATATCCTGAAATGCATCCCCAAGCAGACAGTTTTGACAAAGACATTCAACGTTTTTGTGAAAAAGCCCATGCAGGTGCAAATGCAGCTTTGACTCAATTCTTCTTTAATCCAGATGCATACTTCTACTTTATAGAACGCATCCAAAAAGAAGGGGTCAATATTCCCGTTGCGCCGGGCATCATGCCAATCACCAATGCCAGCAACCTGATTCGTTTTGCGGATGGTACAGGTGCTGAAGTGCCACGTTGGATTCGCAAGCAACTCGCAACTTATGGTGATGACACCGCTTCGATCAAAGCTTTTGGTTATGAAGTGATTGTCAAACTGTGCGAACGCCTGATTGCAGGTGGCGCGCCAAGTTTGCATTTCTATACCATGAATACCACTGATCCTACACGCCGACTTGTTCAAGACCTTGGTCTTGCTTAAGTAACCGTTCTATATTTTGAGAGTGAAACTTTAATGCCACGTTTTTATATTGAAACTGATTTAGCAGTAGATACCACCGTTGAACTGACTGAAACTGTATTTCATCATTGGGTTAAAGTTTTACGTGCTCAAAATGGTGAAAAAGCCACTTTGTTTAACGGACAAGGTGGCGAGTACGAAGTTGAATTGGTTGATGTTGCAAAAAAATCTGCGTCAGTTTTCATTTCAGCATTTAATCCTGCCAATCGCACACCCAAGTTTCAGGCCCTATTGGGTCAGGTGATGAGTAAAGGCGATCGGATGGATTATGCCATTCAAAAAGCGGTTGAACTGGGTGTCTCCCAAATTCAACTCCTCACATCTGATCGTTGTGAAATGCGACTTAAATATGATCGCGATCAAAAGAAAATTGATCATTGGCAAGGTATTGCCATTGCGGCCTGCGAACAATGTGGTCTCAATATTGTGCCAAAAATTTTAGCGCCTATTTCACTTGAAAAATGGCTTGAATCAGCACTACCTACGACAAAGTTGGTGCTTGCACCGAACAAAGATGAAGTCGATGTATTAACAGATGTTACTTCAGATATCGCTTTACTCATTGGTCCTGAAGGCGGCTTGAGCGAAGAAGAAATTATTGCTTCAAATCAGAAAGGTTTTATCAATTGGTGTATTGGAGAGCGTGTTCTGAGAACAGAGACAGCGCCTGTTGTTGCTCTTTCTATTTTGAACTATAGAATTTAAATCATGAATAAAAAAAATATGTTAATTACATTACGTTTTTGTTGATTTTTGCAACAATTAACAGTAACTTCAACTATGTCATCAGCCGATATTTTTAACTGAATTAAATAATCCTAAGAATTATATATTCTAATAATCAAAATGAAATAATGAAAAGGTAACTCCCCATTATGTATGACGTTCAGGATGAACATCTTTCTAAAGGTGTTACTGAATCACAAATCAAAACAGCGGCATATCATTTACGATTTTTTCTCGTATGGGTGGTATTTACTACTTTTTATAACATTGTTACTTATCATCAATTTTTCAACTATCAATCTGCCAATTACAATATTTGGTTTTTTATAAATAGTTCAATTAACATTGCGGCTTGGTTTATTACCCAGCAGTTGATCGATTCCAAAAAAATTAGTTTATTTAATTTAGATGCATGGTGCCAATTGGTCTGTCTCATCAGTGGGACTAGCCTCGGTATTGGTGTACTGATCATCAACCATTTCCTGATCGTGGAAAACAGTCAAATTACAGGCGTACACATTCTACTTTCAAGCCTGATGACCTCAAGTATTTACATTATCGGTATCGTTTATCTCACGCAAAGATTACGTTACTTTTTATTTATGTTTATACCCACTACAGTGCCGGTATTACTTGCCAAAACATTTTTTCATGACAATGTTCCCGATGTTTATAATTTTATTTTCTACTCATGGTCTGCGGTTGTTCTGGTCAGTGCTGTTTTAACCCATAAAATTCATCGTCATTTAAATCGACTTAATACTCACAATCAACTGTATTTAAAGCAATCGAAAATTCATTTGACTGAATCCGAAGTCCTCCAAAAACAGCTTCAGCAAGAAATCTCTAAATCCAAAAATATAGAAAACGAGTTGCAGCTCAGCAATCAATTACTTGAGCAAAAAGTGAAAGAACGTACTTATGATATTAATCGCATCAATGAAAGCTTACAGAATCATCAAGCCAACTTAGATTTTGCTCATGAAACCGCAGGCATACACTCTTGGTTATGGAATATTGATAAAAGAACCATCGAACTGTCTGGCAAAAAGTCAGAAGTTAAAGTGATCCAATATGATAATAAAGATCAAATCGATGTATTGATTCACCCCGATGACAAACCCATTTACAACCGACTGATGAGACGCCACCTCAGAGGGTATTCTGATCGTTTTGAAGCCAACTATCGGGTGTTTCATAATCGAAAATGGCGTTGGATTAAAGATATCGGTAAAGTCATTGCACGTGATCCACAAACGCGTTTACCTTTGAGAATGGTTGGGATTCATCAGGATATTGAACAAGAAAAAATCGACCAAGATCAATTGAAACTGGCATCCATTGTATTTAATCAAGCGGCTCAAGGGATTTTCGTTTTAGATACCAATCTATGTTTTTTGGATGCTAACCCCTATTTCTGTGAGTTAGTCAATATTCCACGTGAGCAAATCATTGCAAAACATATGTTTGATATCACGATTAATACTCACTTTGAGATCAGTAAAATACACGCTGAAATTTCTCAAAAAGTGTTGAATACAGGATATTTTAATGCTGAAGTCAATGATGAGTTTATTTCTGGAAAATCACTGACCGTATGGCTACATATTAATGCCGTATATGACGATAAAAACAGAATTATCAACTATGTTGGCGCGGTTACAGATTTAACAGAACGTCGACAGCATGAAGAAAGACTGGCCTATTTAGAGAACTACGATCTATTAACAGATTTGCCTAACCGCGTTTATTTTAATCTGCAGATGCATCAGTACCTTATTAACAAAACCAAACCTTTGAATCATTTTGCTATTTTAAGATTAAATGTTGACCGATTTAGAAACTTTAATGAGTTTCTTACTCATCAAGCTGGCGATGAGTTATTGAAAAGAATATCTAAAAGACTTAAAAATACCTGCCCAGATGCGGTGCTGATTGCCTATCTGAACAATGATGATTTTGCAATTATCTATAATTTAAGCAATACACATTTCACGATTCAACAAAAGATCGACGAAATCATCGCAGTGTGTAGCAGACCATTTAAAATTTACGATGAAGAACATGCAGTTACGGTATCTTTAGGGGTGGCGATCTATCCTGATCATGGTCGTCAAATTGGTAGTCTCAACAGCCACGCAGAAATTGCGCTTTTGAAAGCCAAAAAGCTCGGTGGAAATACAGCTTATTATTATAAAAACAAATCAGATACCATCCAAGGTAGCGACTTACAACTTGAAATCGATATGAAAAATGCGGTCAAGAACAATCAATTTCAAATCTATTATCAAGCAAAAGTCGATAGCGAGACCATGAAAACGATTGGCTTCGAAGCATTGATTCGCTGGAATCATCCTAAACATGGCATGATCATGCCCGATCGCTTCTTAGGGATCGCAGAAGAAACCAGCATGATCTCTGAGATTGGTGAGTTCGTTTTTTTTGAAACATGCAGACAAATCAAACAATGGCAAGCTCAAGGTCTCAGCAATATACGAATTTCTATTAATATTGTTGCGCAACAAATTCATCGTGGATTACTCCTCAATCAAATTGATGAAGCCCTTACTCGCTATGAGCTTGACCCTCAATTCATTGAACTTGAACTGACCGAATCCTCACTTTTAGATAAGTCAGAATCTGTGGTTGACTTATTACAACAAATTAAAGATCGAAATATCAAAATTGCTTTAGATGATTTTGGCACAGGGTATTCATCATTGGCTTATCTGGCGGCTTACCCCATTGACACGCTTAAGATTGACCGTGCATTTATCACTAAAATTGGTTCGACTAAAGATAATGCCATTGTGAATGCAATTATTGCCATGGGTAAAGCAATGGGGATGAAACTTGTGGCTGAAGGTGTCGAAAATTTAGAGCAAATTAAATACTTAAAACAACAAGGTTGTGATTATTTCCAAGGCTATTACTTCTCACGCCCTTTAAATGCTGAAGATTGTACAGAATTCCTCATTCGAGAAAAACTGATCCAATAACAATGTTTTTCCTAAAACCATAGTCTTAAGCTGTGTAAATTATCGACTTTTTAACTGGGATCAATGTGGAACTAGTGGTATATTCAAAGTGAAATAATCAAAAAACCAGCAACGCTGGGATACTGTAAAAACTGGGATTCAGATGGACGATCAATCTTTAAAAGAGCAAGCACTTTATTATCACGAATTTCCCACTCCAGGAAAAATTAGTGTCACACCAAGCAAACAACTTATTAACCAACATGATTTAGCGTTAGCTTACTCTCCAGGTGTAGCAGCTCCATGTTTAGAAATTGAAAAAGATCCATCAAAGGCTGCGCTTTATACTGCACGTGGTAATTTGGTTGCTGTGATCACCAATGGTACTGCGGTACTTGGCTTAGGCAATATTGGTCCTTTAGCTTCAAAACCTGTGATGGAAGGTAAAGGCGTACTGTTTAAGAAGTTCGCAGGTGTTGATGTATTCGATATCGAAATTGACGAAAACAATCCAGATAAGATTGTTGATATCATTGCTGCATTAGAACCAACGTTTGGTGGTATTAACCTTGAAGATATCAAGGCACCAGAATGCTTCTATATTGAGCAAAAGCTTCGTGAGCGCATGAACATTCCTGTGTTCCACGATGATCAACATGGTACTTCGATCATTGTGGGTTCAGCATTGCTGAACGCTTTACAGTTAAACGGCAAGAAAATTGATGAAATCAAGATTGTTGCTTCAGGTGCCGGCGCTGCTGCCCTGTCTTGCCTAAACTTGCTTTGTGCCCTTGGTGCGAAAAAAGAAAATATCGTCGTTGCTGACTCACGTGGTTTGCTTACAACAAAGCGTGAAGGATTAGATGAATCTAAGAAAGCTTATGTGCAAGACATTGAAGGCTCTCAAATTGCAGATGTGATTGCTGATGCTGATATGTTCTTGGGTCTTTCAGCTGCAGGCATTTTAACCAAAGAGATGGTTAAAGTGATGGCGAAAGATCCAATTATCTTTGCGTTGGCCAACCCAGATCCAGAAATTCTACCTGAACACGCACATGAAGTACGTGATGACGTGATCATGGCGACAGGTCGTTCTGACTATCCGAACCAAGTGAACAATGCACTTTGTTTCCCATACATTTTCCGTGGTGCGCTTGATGTTGGTGCAACGACGATTAATGAAGAAATGAAAATTGCTTGTGTTCATGCGATTGCTCGTATGGCGCACGTTGAAGCAGATGCTGCATCTTATGGTGAAAAATCTGCATCTTTTGGTCGTGATTACTTAATTCCACGTCCACTTGACCAACGCTTAATTCTTGAAATTGCACCTGCAATTGCACAAGCTGCAATGGATTCGGGTGTAGCCACTCGCCCAATTCAAGATTTCTCTCATTATCGTCAGCGCTTGTCTGAGTTTGTTTATAACTCAGCATTTATGATGAAACCTATTTTTGCTCAAGCAAAATCTGATCCTAAGCGTATTGCATATGCTGAAGGTGAAGACTTACGTGTTCTACGTGCCGTTCAAATCGCGGTCGATGAAGGCTTAGCTTTCCCGATCTTGGTGGGTCGTACAGCGGTCATTGAAGCAAATATTAAGAAACTCGGTTTACGTCTTGAGCATGGTGTAAATATCACCATCGTCGATCAAGAGAAAAATCCTAATTACGAAAAATTTGCGGATGATTACTACAGCATTATGCAGCGCAAAGGTGTAACGCCTGAATATGCACAGCGTGAAACTCGTCGTCGCTCTACCTTGATCGCAGCAATGTTGGTTAAACATGGTTTAGCAGATGGTATGTTGTGTGGTACTTATTCAAGCTATGACATCCATTTGGATTTCGTGAGTAATATCATCGGGCTTCAAGAGGGTCGTAACACATTCTTTACGCTGAATGCTTTGATGCTTGAAGATCGTAACCTGTTTATTGCAGATACGTATATCAACCGTAATCCAACGGCGGAACAATTGGCCGAGATGACGATTTTAGCGGCTGAAGAAGTTCGTCGTTTTGGTATCACACCTCGCGTTGCGCTTCTTTCTCATTCCAGTTTCGGTTCGGATCAAGATGATGTAAGCGCTCAAAAAATGCGTAAAGTATTTGATCTCTTAAGTGAAATTGCACCTGAGCTTGAAGTGGAAGGTGAAATGCACGGTGATGCAGCTTTAGATGAGAATATTCGTCATTTTGCATTCCCGAACTCACGCTTTAAAGGTTCGGCGAATCTGTTGATTATGCCTAACTTGGATGCAGCGAACATTTCATTTAACTTGTTGAAAGCGACTTCAGGTAACAATGTGACCATCGGTCCTATTTTACTCGGTGCTGCCAAACCTGCTCATATCTTGACACCAACAGCAACGACTCGTCGTGTAGTCAATATGACGGCTTTGACTGTTGCAGAAATTCAAGAAGCTGAGAATGCAGCACTTTGATATAGAATCAGATTATAGCTTCCACCAAAGTTGAGGCTATTTATTATCGAAGTCACATGATGTGACTTGAGAAAACCTCTATTCTGTAGCATGATTGCTTGAAGAATAGAGGTTTTTTCATGCAAGTTTATTTAGTAGGTGGTGCTGTCAGAGATCAGTTGCTCGGACACCCCTATCACGAAAAAGATTATGTGGTTGTTGGTGCAACGCCAGAACAACTTTTAGCTCAAGGTTACCAACCTGTGGGGAAGGATTTCCCTGTTTTTTTACATCCAGAAACCAAAGATGAATATGCGTTAGCCCGTACTGAACGTAAATCAGGTCATGGCTATCATGGTTTTGAGTTTTATACGGATATCAGCGTTACGCTTGAAGATGATTTGATCCGTCGTGACTTGACCATCAATGCCATCGCGATGGATGATGATGGAAAAATCTATGACCCTTATCATGGGCATGACGATTTAAACCATAAAATTTTACGTCATGTATCCACTGCTTTTGCAGAAGATCCTCTGCGTGTACTCCGTGTGGCTCGATTCGCTGCTCGTTATCATCAGTATGGCTTTACCGTCGCAGAAGAAACCTTAGCCTTGATGCAACAACTCGCGGATTCTGGTGAGTTAAAAGCATTGACGCCTGAACGTGTTTGGAAAGAGACATCAAGAGCATTGATGGAACGTGATGCGGATGTTTATTTTGAGACATTACGTCAGTGCGGTGCTTTGAAGATTTTATTCCCAGAAATTGATGCCCTGTTTGGTATTCCACAACGCCCTGAATATCATCCTGAAATTGATTGTGGGATTCATACTCTCATGTCATTACAGCAAGCTTGTAAAGCCAATTATTCGCTCGATGTACGTTTTGCTGTTTTGGTTCATGACTTAGGCAAAGCCCTCACCCCTAAAGATCAATTACCACGTCATATTATGCATGAAGAACGTGGCGTAGCACCTGTGAATGACATTTGTGATCGTCTCAAAGTCCCGACCAATACCAAACAACTTGCGATTGCTGTATGTAAGGAACACCTCAAATCTCATCAAGCATTTACTTTAAAAGCAGGCACTTTATGGCGGTTACTTCAACGTTTAGATGTCCTTCGACGACCTGAGCGCGTTGAAGCTTTTATACAAGCCTGTGAATGTGATGCGAAAGGTCGTTTGGGCTTAGAGGATCGTGATTATCCTCAAGCTCGCTATTTAACAGAAGCCATGCAATTGGTTCGCACCATTAAAGCATCTGACCTTCCAGCTGAAGTAAAAGGACCTGATATTGGTGAAATGCTGATTCAAAAGCGCATTGAGGCTCTCGCAAAATTAAAACAAAATTTTTCAGAGCATCTCTCATAGTGAATCGAAATTATTAGCCCCAGATTTTTGGGGCTTTTTTCACTGCATAGCTACAATAATTACTACTAAATAACGCAAAAATTATTCTAAATATTGAAAAATTTTATGTGGCTTAAACCCATATTCAGTGATTAAAATGAAAATTATATTTCAATAGATTCAAATCGAAATAATATGTCTGTTCTCAAAATGCGTCCTGCCGATTTAATTCATGACCTAGATACACTCACTGAATTAACTGCACAATTAGGCTACCCAATTGCTCCCGAACAATTAAAGCATCGCATCAAAACATTACAGCAAGATCCGAAATACACTACATTAGTCGCTGAATATCAAAATAAAATCATTGGCTATGCTGGTCTTATACAGCAGTTTAGTTGGCAATTCGATGGTGAAATTCTAGTGATTCAAGCTTTTGTGATTGATGAAAAATATCGTAGCAAAGGTTTCGGAACATTATTTATTCAAGACATTGAAAAAATTGCACTACGTGAACATATCAGCATGATTTGCTTAAATAGTGGGAATCGACCTGAACGTTTAGATGCACATAAATTTTATAAAAAACAAGGTTTTGAAGTCACCAGTTTAGGGTTTAAAAAGATTCTTTATTAACCCCAAATTTCACTCACTAACGTGCCAATAAAAAATAAAGAATCCCACATCGGCTTCAGTACAGATGCGACCAATAAAAGTGCCATCGTGGTATTAAATAATTTTAAACGTTTGGCATCATGGATCACATTTTGTAATTTTTCACCGATGAGTGCCCACACACCTGTACTCGGTATACCTACCAGACCATACGTCAAACCCAGTATTAAATACCAATACGCTGCGCTATCAGCCGCCAGATAGGTTGTTACTGCGCCCAAAGCCATCACCCAAGCTTTTGGATTTACCCACTGAAACATGGCAGCCTGTATAAAAGTCAACGGTTTAGACTGCTTGGCATCTGTATCCATCCCACCTGAACCATAAATCTTAGAAGCCAAATAAAGTAGATATATGATCCCGATAATTTTCAAGCACTCATAGAGTATGACGTTTGAACTGATGAATGAACCTATGCCCAGACCTACAACTGCAACCATAAAACCAAAGCCACAACCAATGCCTAAAATATGAGGAACCGACCGCTTAAAGCCAAAATTCACTCCAGATGCAGCGAGCATAATATTGTTAGGACCAGGAGTGATTGACGTGACAAATGAATAAAGTACAAATGAGAGAAAGACCGTAAAAGACATAAGAATATTTACACCGAAATTTTATAGTTTTAACTTATGATAAAAATTATGACTGAGCTGACAATTGTTAAATGCTGCAAATCGCTCAAGTTCCGCACTTAACAGCGCTATAAAATGAGCTTGATGATCGATCACTGCTTCTAGATGAAAGCTCAGAATTTCTAAGATACCTTGCGCACGATGCGCCTTACAGTCTATTTTTGCAACGAAATCTGTTCCATAAAGAATAGGCAAACTGAAGTAACCGTATTGACGTTTTTCAGGTTTAACATAGCATTCTAAACGATAGTTAAAATTAAATAATGCCATTAAGCGATCACGATGAATCACCAAATTATCAAATTATCAAAAGGAGAAAGGATTTTCACCACGCTTTCAATATTAGGGATCTGTTCAATTCCTTCCGCATACACATACACCAATTCACCTGATGCTAAACGCATCTGTTGAATCACTTTTGCATCCAGTTGCTCATCGATGATGCTTTGCATTGCTTTTTTAAGCTCAGCGCCTGTCTTTAAATGAATCAACTGTTTCCATGTAAAAACGCCTTGTGACCTTTTAACTGTGTCATATAAGTAACGTGCATATTCAGCTATTGAAGGCTCAGTCAAATCGACACTTGAACTCAGATAATCCTCTGTCAATGCATAGACTTTTTCTACACCTGAACGCTGACATACCATCAGGTCGCCTTGCATATACAGTTGCTCAATAGAGTTTCTTACAATTCCTGAGTTCCACCACGTTTGATTAGACTTTTGATTTTTGTCGATAAAATCGCGCGACCTGATCTCCCCTTCTGATTTTGCTCTCGCTAAAATTTCTCGCATGAGATGTTGATCACCACGATTAAAATACTTACTGTCCCCTCGTCTCACGGCATTCATTTGTCGAAGTGCATAACGGTAGTCACACATAGGCATATATGAAGCTGCGTGAAACCAATACTCAAAGATCTGTTTATTTTCCAGTAATGTATTTATATGATCTTGTTGGTAATCATCTACACGACTCCAAAGTACGTGATGATGTGCACGCTCAACCACTGAAATCGTATCAATCTGAACATATCCCAAATGTTGAATAATATCCAAGGTTGCACGTGTTCCTTGTGGAATAGAATCAGATTTAGGGAATGGATTGGAGCACTTTGATCGTTGAGAGCAATACAGTGAACGATATATCGCCAATTGTCTTAATCGAACATCCATACGCTACCTTTTATGATTATTTTTTAGATCATGATCTAATGATGTGGATCAGTATCATAGCCTGAATACAACGTTAACGATGTATTCAGGATGTATTTAGACATTGATTTAAGATCGTTCAGCAGGGAAAGTTAGCACTTGCTCCAACTTCATGTTCTCAGTCGCAACCATCAATAAACGATCAATACCTAAAGCAATTCCTGAACATTCAGGCATATTGGGTAAAGCTGCCAACAAATATTCATCGAGTGGCATGACATGCAAGCCGAGCTTTTCACGCGCTGCATTATCAGCTTCAAAGCGTGAACGTAGCACATCTGCATCGATCAATTCATCATAGGCATTGGCGAGTTCTAGACCCTCGATATACAGTTCAAACCGTGCTGCGACCAACTCACCCTCTTCATCAGTTCTCGTTTTTGCAAGTGATGCCATTTCAGGTGGAAAATCGGTCAAAAATACTGCTGTATCAAATCCTAGACTGGGTTCAACCATATGTGAAAACAACAGATCCATATAGCCTAATCGATCATCACCCAAATCAAGGGTTAACCCCACTCGATGGCAAGCATCCTTTAAATCCGTCAAAGATGCCTGCAAAGGATTGATATCCAAGCGATCCATAAATGCATGTTTATAACTGAGCACTGTCGGGCGAATTTCACCGAAGCGATGTCCCAAAGTTACATTGAGTAAGTCACTGACTTCAAACATCAAATCCTTAAGGGTGAATGAAGGGCGATACCATTCCAACATGGTAAATTCACTGTTATGTTTACGTCCATGTTCATCATCACGGAAGACTTTACAGATTTGATAAATTGCTCCGCTCCCACTCGCGAGTAATCGCTTCATTGGAAATTCAGGAGAAGTTTGCAAATAATGCGTTTGTTTTCGCCCCCCGATATGACGTAATGCTTGAACTGACGCCAAATGCACATCGGTCACTCCTGCTTGCGACAAAACTGGGGTTTCTACTTCCATGACATCACGTTCAGCAAAAAACTGACGAAGTTGAGCATACATTTTGGCACGAGCTTGAATGGCTTTTAAATCGCATGTCGGTTGATACTGAATTTGATCCAAGTGATTCACGCTTTCGGTCCTCCATAAGCAGCCCATTCGCGGCGTAATGGATAGGTTTTGCGTAAATGATCAAAGGCTTTCTGATCCACCTTTGCATCTTTTAAGCATGCTCTTAAGTTTCGATCATCGCGCTCTATATCATAGATTTCTGATAACTTTTCTTTTAAGACAACTTTCAAATCTTGTCCTTGAAGGAACGCTTCACATTCAGGTAATTGTGTTTCGAACCGCTTATTTATGTCGTGATTAAATGTTCTACAAAATGCCTCATAAATCATCTGTGTCCCACGTGCTTTACCTTCTAAGCTATAACCTGCAATATGCGGTGTCACCAATGCAATCAAGTTGAGCAACGCTTCTGAAATAACAGGTTCATGTTCGAACACATCGAGGACCACTTGACGTTGGGTATTTTGAATATCTGAGATTAAGGCTGATTCTTCAACTACAGGACCACGTGCAGAGTTAATCAAAATCGCTTCAGGCTTCATTTTCGATAAAGCCTCTGCATTGATTAAATGATAGGTCGGATATTCACCTGACTGGGTCAGTGGTACATGAATTGACATCGCATCGGCTTGCTCAAGCAACTGTTTAAAATCGACTTGTTTGATGTTCTGATGCTGTACAAATGGATCTGTCCCAATCACATTCCAACCCAACAAGCCTGCCATGTACGCTAAACGCGACCCGACGTTACCTAAACCTACAATACCAAGCGTAAAGCTTTCATTGGCATCAATCAGTTCAGGACGTAATTTTAACAGTGCTGTGATGACATATTCTGCAACCGCTTGAGCATTACAGCCTGCTGCATTTGACCATGCAATTTGATGCTGATCTAAAGCTTGAATATCAAGATGATCCGTGCCAATCGTTGCACTCCCTACAAACTTTAAGGCTGTATTTTGAATCAGTGTTTCATTGACTTGAGTCACTGAGCGAACCAAAAGTGCTTCTGCATCTTTCACATCTGTGTGTGTCAGTGTCCGCCCTGCTCTGTGCTCAATCTGTCCAAATTCAGAAAAGAAGTAGTCGGTAAATGCTAGATTTTCATCTGCAACGATTTTCATAATTCAACCCAAATGCCAATTCACCCTATGATAGCGCTTTGATCTTAAGCTGACTATGTCGAGCCTTGTGATATCAACATGGTATCTACACTCAGCAAATAAAAAACCGTCATAAGACGGTTCAATCGATGCAATGAACCCATTATTCAACCAACAAATCTTTCTGAGAAATCCCATTTCCATAAACAGGTTTCAGTGTTTTTTCATAGGCTTGTTGGATCACACCTTCCTTTGAAAGTTTTTCTAAATCTTTATTTAGCCAATCCAACAATTCGGTGTTGCCTTTTTTAACCGCAGGTGCAATGAAATCTTGCTCACCTAAATGGGCGATCCCTACTGTGTAATCAGGATTCTCTTTCGCCCAAGCCAGAACCAATAAATTATCATGCGCTAAAGCCACACCACGCTTATCCTTTAATGCATCAAAGGTCTCTGTATTTTGCTCATACTTTTGCAATTTAATCTCAGGATGTTGTTTGGTGAAAAACGAATCCGCTGTTGTGCCTTTATTGACCAATAAAATTTTATCCTTTAATTGATTAATGTCAGTAATCGGTTGATCTTTTGAGGACACAACCCCCAAAGCCACTTTCAAATAAGGCTGAGCAAAATCAACCACTTCTTTACGCTCAGGCGTGACCGTAAAGTTTGCAAAGATAATATCGACTTTATTGGCCTTTAAATATTCAACACGATTCGCGGCTTCAGTCAGCACGAATTCCACTTTATTTTCATCACCTAATAAGTCTTTAGCCACATGTTTGGCAATTTCCACATCAAAACCTTGATTCTTGCCTTGCGCATCCAGATATCCAAAAGGTGGTTTATCACTAAACACCCCGATACGCACCACCCCATTTTTTTTGATTTGTTCAATTGATGAAATTTGAGCGTTTTCATCTTCTGCTTTTTTGGGTGTGGCGCTTTGATTACATGCAATCAGACTTAAGCTACTTAAACCTAATAATGAAACTGTAAATGCTTTTTTAAAATGTAATTTAATATTCATTTTTATACCTCTTTTCAATGATTTGAATAAACTCTTTTCATCATCTATAGAAAATTCAACCTCATTTTGAGTTAGTTTGAACTTCAAGGAAAATTTTAGAATCGACTTTATCCCCATAAATTGGTTTCAAAGTCTGATCATAAATTTTTTGAACTTCACCACTTTCTCTTAATGCTTTTATTTCAGTATTGAGCCAATTGAGTAATTCAACATTGCCTTTTTTGACTGCAGGCGCAATAAAGTCTTCATTACCAATTTGCGGGATTCCAACAGTAAAGTCAGGGTTTTGTGCAGCCCAAGCCAATGCATAAGTACTGTCTTGGGAAATTGCATCGCCTCGACCATCTTTTAATGCATTAAATGCATCGGTATTTTGTTCAAATTTAAGTAACTTAACTTTTGGATAATTTTTGCTGAAGAAACTGTCAGAACTCGAGCCTTTATTGACGATTAATGTTCGATTTTGCAGTTGTTTGATATCCGTAATCGGATTGGATTTTGGAGACGTGATGCCAAGTGACGCTTTTAAATAAGGTTCAGCAAAATCAACCACCTCCTTACGCTCAGGCGTCACTGAAAAACTGGCAAACACCATATCGACTTTGTCTGATTTTAAAAATTCAACCCGATTAGCCACTTCAGTCACGACATATTGAATTTTGTTCTCATCACCCAATAAGTCATGTGCCACTCGTTTTGCCAAAGCGATATCAAAACCTTGATGTTTACCTTGACTATCGACATAACCAAACGGCGGATTGTCTGCAAATACGCCAACTCGAATCACATCATTTTTCTTAATCTGCTCAATGGTTGATATTTGTGAAGAAGCTGATTGATCTTTTGTCGGTTGAGCTGGCTGGCATGCACTGAGAAAACATGCTCCAATCAATGTACTTATGGTTGTGATGGATTGAGTTAGATTCATTTTTATCCTCTTATTCTGATTCATTTGTTTAGTAACTTAAAATATTTAAAAATGATCGGGCACGTTCTGTTTTGGGCTGACTGAAAAATGTTTCTGGCGTGGATTCTTCAATAATTTTGCCTTGATCCATAAAAATGATTCGATCCGCCACTTTTTGAGCAAAACCCATTTCGTGGGTTACGATCAGCATCGTCATACCTTCCTGTGCCAAACCCAAGACCACATCCAAAACTTCACGCACCATTTCAGGATCAAGCGCTGCGGTGATTTCATCCATCAGCATCACTTTAGGTTGCATCACCAAAGAACGTACAATGGCTATTCGTTGTTTCTGCCCACCTGATAATTGTCTTGGATAATCTAATTTTCGATCATAAAGACCGACTCGTTTAAGCAATGCATCGGCAACCTGCTCTGCTTCAGCACGTTTTCTTTTTTGTGCTTGAACCGGACCCAATAGAATATTGTCGATCACGTTCATATGACCGAATAACTCATAATTTTGAAATACCATGCCGATTTCTTGACGCACATGGCTCCAAGGCAGATCTTTGCCTAATACACCCACATTGTCTAAAATGATGCGTCCTTCTTGAATGGACTCTAAACCATTAATACATCGTAACAGCGTACTTTTACCGCAACCTGATGGTCCTAAAATAACAATCACTTCGCCTTTAGATACCTCAAGATCAATTCCTTTTAAAATTTCTGATTCACCAAACGATTTTTTTAAATTTTTTATTTGTAGTAATGACATGGCTATTCCCAAATTTTCTCTAAATGGCGCGATAACAGTGATAAGGGATAACAAATGATAAAATACATACAGAAAATTAAGCCATAAATCCAAAGTGAGGCGTTCGAGACAACCAGTAACGAATTTTCAATAATTTGTTGCCCCACTTTTAAGACTTCAACCACGCCAATTAACACCGCCAAAGAACTGGTTTTCACCATTCGAGTAAATAAGTTGATCGCACCTGGTGTTATTCTTTTTAAACTTTGTGGGAATACGACAAAAATAAGCACTTGAAATGTACTCAACCCTAATGCGGCAGCCGAATCACGTTGATGTTGATCAATAGAAGTAATCCCTGCTCTGACGAGATCTCCCATTTCTGCGGTTCCCCAGAGGACAAAGACAAAGATGCAGACCCAAAATGCAGAAAATTGCCAATTCAACCATGTTGCAAAACCAAAGTAGAAAACAAACAGCAAAACCAAAATCGGAATGACGCGCATCGTTTCTAAATAGATAAAACAGAGGATTTTGATCAGCACATTTTTTGAGGTCATCATCACACCCAAAACGGCGCCCAATAAGGCGGACAGAAATACCGAAATCAGTGCAATTTGAATCGTCACCCATAAACCAGAGAGCAGCCTGAGCACATGGCTGGGTTGAAATAGAAAATCAAGTCCCATGGCTGACCTTCCGGCTGCGATACTCGAAATAACGGGTCAATGCCGAGACAGGCAATAGAATAATGAGATAAGCACAAATCAATAAAAACAGTGCTTCCGTGGTTTTATAATTCATACCAATCAAGTCTTTGGTGACAAATAAAAGTTCAACAATGGCAATGGCACTTAAAACTGAACTTTCTTTAATCAGAAATAGACAATTTGCGCCAATGGCAGGAATAGACAACGCCAAAGCTTGTGGCAAAGTGACATAACGAAAGACCTGAAATGAGCTTAAACCCACGCTCTTGGCTGAATCAATCTGTCCTGTTGAAACTGACTGTAAACCGGCGCGGAATGCTTCTGCCATGTAACTTCCACCCAAGAAAGTTAATCCGATAATTCCACAAGTAAATCCATCAATTTTTAAACCCATTTTAGGTAAGCCGTAATACAGAAAGAAAAGCTGAATTAATAGTGGGGTATTTCTTGAAAGCTCGATGTAAATGGCAACGATTTTACTCAAAATAAAAACACGATGAATCGTAATCAGGCTACAAACTAAGCCCACGATGATCGAAATGATAATCGCAATGATCGAGATCTTTAGTGTGGTGAGCGTAGCAGTATAAAACTGAGGTAAAACACTCTGTATATATATCCAATTCAAATACACCTCCCTAACATTTTATATTTCTATTAAGTTTCTTATGGTTAAAAATTATTTTATCCATGCTTAAGAGTATGAGTCTAAAAATGATCGAAAAAATGTTGAACCATTAATATTAGATATACTTATTCTATTTATAAAAAAAATTAATTAAATCTTTTAAAATCAGATCATTAAATATGAAAAATAAGATTTTTTATTATAAGTAAAATATAAAAAAGCCCCAATCTTTCGATTGGGGCTTTTTGAATTTGGCGGAAGCGGTGAGATTCGAACTCACGGAGGGGTATAAGCCCTCGTCGGTTTTCAAGACCGGTGCATTAAACCGCTCTGCCACGCTTCCATGTGCGCCATAATACGAAGCTTTTCGTAGTATGACAAGTAAAAAATTCAACTAAAGCATCTAACTGCATAATGTTTCAGCAAAAACACTCAAAAGCATTAAATTTTGGCTGCAATTTCAGCGCCATCACGGATTGCACGTTTAGCATCAAGCTCAGCAGCCAGCTTTGCTCCACCTATAATGTGGAATTTTGCCAGTGTTTTATCTGTTTCACTAGGCATGATGTCTTTTACAGACTCTTGACCTGCACATACAACAACGGTATCCACACGTAAAAGTTGTGCTTGACCATCCGTCTCAATCCATAAACCTTCATCCGTTACTGCTTTATACTGGACACCACGGAGCATGCGTACTGCATGCTTTTTCAATTGTGCTCTATGTACCCAACCCGACGTTTTACCCAAGCCAGCACCTAAAGGTGTGGTTTTACGTTGCAGTAGATAAATTTCGCGTACAGGATGATCTACCTGTGCAGGCACAGAACCACCTTCAGTCAAATAGTTCGGATTAGGATCTACTCCCCACTCACGTTTCCAATCTTCTAACGGTTGCGGTTGTGGTTGATGTTCAGGTTTAAGCAAGTACTCAGAGACATCAAACCCGATACCTCCAGCACCGATGACAGCAACCTTTTGACCCACTGGTGCGCCACGTAAAACTTCAGCATAGGACAGCACTTGTGGTGCATCACTGCCATCAATTTTTAGTGCACGCGGAATAACACCTGTTGCAACAATAATTTCTTCAAAGCCTTCACGTTCAAGTTGCTCACGATTCACTTTGGTATTCAAACGAAGCTCTACGCCTGTTTTTTCAATTTGAACTTTGAAATAACGAATAGTTTCATGAAATTCTTCTTTACCTGGTACAACTTTGGCTAAATTGAACTGACCACCGACTTCGTGACTCGCTTCAAATAATGTCACCTGATGACCTCGACTTGCAGCCACAGTCGCAGCAGACATCCCAGCGACACCACCACCAACAACAGCGACTTTTTTAGGTTTCTTCGTTTTGAGGTAGACCAGTTCGGTCTCATAAGCGGCTTGCGGATTCACCAAGCACGTTGCACGTTTATTTTTAAAGGTGTGGTCTAAGCAGGCTTGGTTACATGCGATACACGTATTAATTTCATCAACACGGTTCGTCGCAACTTTATTCACCCAAAAAGGATCAGCAAGTAATGGACGAGCCATTTGAACCATATCAGCCTTGCCTGTCGCCAAAATCTCTTCAGCGGTATCTGGCATATTGATTCGGTTTGAAGCAATCACAGGAATTGAAACATGCTTCTTAACTTCAGCGGTATAATCAACAAATGCCGCACGGGGTACAGAGGTCACAATCGTAGGAATACGTGCTTCATGCCAACCAATACCCGTGTTCAGTAAAGTTACACCTGCTTTTTCTAAAGCTTTAGCAACGACAATCACTTCATCCATGGTATTACCGTCGTGAACAAGATCAAGCATCGACAACCGGAAGCAAATAATAAATTTTTCACCAACTTTTGCACGGATCGCTTTTACGATTTCGACAGCAAAGCGCATACGATTTTCAATATCCCCACCCCAACGGTCTGTTCGTTGGTTGACATGGCGACTTAAGAACTGATTCAGTAAGTAGCCTTCCGAACCCATAATTTCAACGCCATCATATCCCGCCTTTTTAGCAATACTCGCCGTATTTGCATAATCATCAATCGTACTTAGAATTTGCTTTTCAGACATTTGACGAGGTTTGAACGGGGAAATTGGAGATTTAATTGGACTTGAAGAAACAACAAATGGTTGATATCCATAACGCCCTGCATGCAAAATCTGCATCAGAATTTTGGCGCCATGCTTATGCACAGCGTGAGTGACTAAACGATGCGGCGCCACATCACCCAAAGTATTCATCGTTCCGCCAGCAGGAAGCAGCCATCCAGAACGGTTAGGTGAAATACCGCCTGTAATCAATAAGCCCACCCCACCTTTTGCACGCTCCCCAAAATAAGCGGCTAACTTTGGATAATTATAAAAGCGGTCTTCTAAGCCTGTATGCATTGAACCCATCACGATACGGTTTTTAAGGGTCGTGAAGCCTAAATCTAATGGTTTTAATATATTTGCATAGCGAGTTGTCATGGCATGTCCTTTAATTATAAGCTTTGCAACTTGTTGCATAAAATATTAACGTGTTTTTTTAAATATTGGATGACTGATAATTTTTTTTTTGCTGACCCTAAAGTCAATTTCCTCTATCAAGAAATAGCTTGAATGCTTCAAATCACAAAACACGAGTTATGAATCTTTTTAATCTTATCAAACATCCACTGTCGATTTAGTCGTTTCAGCTTGCCATCTAAATATAAAAAATAGCATCACGATGCCCATCATTGTCCCAATTGGAAATGATGCCAAAACAAAGAATGTGAGAAATAGAGAAAAAATACGATCTTTCGTTCGACCATTTTTCACTGTTTTGGCAGCGGTTACATGTAGCGCCACTAAAATGATCTTCCCGACCACACTTCCAATCAAGTAACTCGAATTGTCTTGAGATAAATCCAAGCTGTAATTTAAAATATATACCGCATCAAAAACGACAACCACCGCAACGATATAGTGCAACCATGACAATACCTTGTTTTTAGGAGGTAATTCTTCAATCATTATTTCTTCAATTCCTGTATTTTCAGCATTTTAAATCTAATTTCTAGTGATTCTTCTACTCAAGAACCATCCTATTTTATTAAATTAACATTTTCTGAAACGATTAAAGTCATGACTTTGATCTAATATTTTTGAGTAGAGTGACTTTTTAAAGAAAAATTCTGCATTCAAAAGTGCTACAATTAAAGAAATATGTATTCTCCTAGGTCACCTTTTCTTGGTACCTATTTTCTATCATTAGGATTAACAATGACTGATAATGCAACTATCTTGCAGAATGTCCCAGTTGGCAAAAAAGTGGGTATTGCCTTCTCTGGTGGTCTAGATACTTCGGCTGCTCTTTTGTGGATGAAACAAAAAGGCGCAGAACCTTATGCTTATACAGCAAACTTAGGTCAGCCTGATGAAGACGACTACGATGCGATTCCTAAAAAAGCGGAAGCGTATGGCGCAGTGAAAGCTCGCTTAGTTGATTGCCGATTACAGCTTGCGCTCGAAGGGATTGCTGCAATTCAATGTGGCGCGTTCCACATCTCGACTGGCGGTGTTCCTTACTTCAACACGACTCCATTAGGTCGTGCAGTAACAGGTACTATGCTTGTTACAGCAATGAAAGAAGATGATGTAAATATCTGGGGTGATGGTTCTACGTATAAAGGAAACGATATTGAACGTTTCTACCGTTACGGTTTATTGACCAACCCTGCGCTTAAAATTTATAAGCCTTGGTTAGACCAAACGTTTATTGACGAACTCGGTGGCCGTGCAGAAATGTCACAGTTCCTGATCGACAATGGTTTTGACTACAAAATGTCAAAAGAGAAAGCATATTCAACAGATTCAAACATGTTGGGTGCGACGCATGAAGCCAAAGATCTTGAATACCTTGATGCAGGCATCAAAATTGTTGATCCAATCATGGGCGTTGCGTTCTGGAAAGATGACGTAGAAGTTAAAGCTGAAGAAGTATCAATTACTTTTGAAGAAGGCTTCCCTGTTGCAATCAACGGTCGTCGTATCGAAGATCCAGTTGAGTTCATTCTTGAAGCGAACCGTATCGGTGGTCGTCATGGTCTAGGTATGTCGGATCAAATCGAAAACCGGATTATTGAAGCGAAATCTCGTGGTATTTACGAAGCTCCGGGTATGGCGCTTCTTCATATTGCTTATGAGCGCCTTGTAACAGGTATTCATAACGAAGATACGATCGAACAATACCGTATCAATGGTTTACGTCTAGGTCGTTTACTTTACCAAGGTCGTTGGTTCGATTCTCAAGCGCTAATGCTTCGTGAAACTGCTCAACGTTGGGTTGCGAAAGCAGTGACAGGTACTGTGACTTTAGAACTTCGTCGTGGTAATGATTACACCATCATGAACACTGAATCTGAAAACCTGACCTACGAAGCTGAACGCTTAACGATGGAAAAAGGTGATTCAATGTTCTCTCCAATGGATCGTATTGGTCAGTTAACCATGCGTAACTTGGACATTACTGATACACGTCAAAAACTAGGTATTTATACAAACTCTGGTTTATTGGCTGTAGGTACAGGTTCTGCTGTTCCACAGTTGAAAGACAAAAACAAATAAGTTTG
This sequence comes from Acinetobacter sp. CY73, assembly GCF_059515865.1. NCBI lineage: Bacteria > Pseudomonadati > Pseudomonadota > Gammaproteobacteria > Moraxellales > Moraxellaceae > Acinetobacter > Acinetobacter sp. CY73. Next base: position 50,899 of record NZ_JCAKMZ010000004.1, read on the forward strand.
TTTAAAGTCAAAAAAACCGCTCACTGAGCGGTTTTTTATTACTGATTGTTAAAACAACTAAAAATATTTTGTGAATTTAACAACACACCTACCCAATAAGAGTAATTAGCTTGTCATTGATAAAGCTAAAAAATATTTTGTTAATGCTCAAAAAACAACTTTATCCTATTACATAAGCTACATAAGCGCAGAGTAATAATTTTTAATTGTGAATTTAAGATGTCTGATACAAATCAGAAGTACTATTAATCTTAAGCACTTGATAACGATCTCGCCCTTCATTTTTCGCCAAGTACAGTGCTTGATCTGCCAATTTAAGTATTTCCGGATAAGTGACATCGTCCTCACCATTATACAAAGTCAGACCGATACTTACCGTTAGATAATCAGCAATTGATGAGTTTTTATGCTCAATTTTTTGATTGCGAACATCTTCCAATATATCTTTTGCAATGGCTTCTGCTTCATCATGGGTTGTGTCTTTAATTAAAACCACAAATTCTTCACCACCATAACGAATCGCAGTATCACCTTCATCAATGTGTCTAAGCAAAGTTTGCGCAACGCGAATTAACGCATTATCACCATGATCATGACCATATAGATCGTTATATAGTTTGAAATAATCAACATCGATGAACAAAATGGCGAATGGCGAATTCGTCAGTTTGGTATGATCAATACACGCTTTCAATTGTTGTTCAAAACCACGTCGATTACCTAATAAGGTTAAAGTATCTTGATGGCTTAAAAGAATAAAATGCTGATTTAATTTCGAATAAATTTGCTTATCGTAATCAATAATAATCGATTGTAAAAATCGAATTCTTTCAGTAGAAATTGTCAATGTTGCTAAAGCCAAACCTACAAGATTCGATAAAATTAAAGTATTCGTAACCACCCAAGCTGGTAAATCAAATCCAGTCAATATTAAGAAAATAGTAGTCAACAATCCTGCACTGATTGATGCTAAAAAAGTAACTCTTGGTCGCAGCCCAGAACATAAATAGGCGAACATGATTGCAAAAGCAATAATCAGTGTTCCACGCCAAGTCATTGATAATGCATGGGTAGATAACAAAACACTTTGGACAATCGTTAATCCAAAGCAAATAATACTTGCGACAACTTGTGCATAATATTTATTCCATGCTGGTCTTTTAGCCATAGCAAAGATAGTAAATAACGCGATCCATCCCGCTGAATATGAAATCATGGTCAAACCAACGTCATGAAAACGGTGTTCTGGTGTCGTGGTTAAATAATTAAGCGGTAAACTGATGAGCTCAAAAATAATAAAAATGATAATCGCTGGACGAATTGCTCTAACAATCATCTTAACAAGACGATCTTCACGATCCTTCCAAAACTGTGCTTCGAAATCCGCATCAAACTTGGAATTAATGTTGAGCTTCTGATTCTCAAGCAGCTGTTCTATCTTCGCTTTTTGAATTTGAAGCTGATCTACGTCTGATTCTAATTTCATATTTTTAAATAATGTACGAGGAAGCTACTTTCCTTTTCCATTAATATTTTATGATTGCTTATAGATATAGATTAACATTTATTCAATTAAATCAAAATATTATTTTATGAACTCATTAAACATACGAGACATATATCACACTTATATTAAGATTAATAAAACCTAGTCTAACAATTTATTTGTAAACGAGAATTGACTACGATTCAGTACTATTCAAGCATCTCATATTTAATCCAAGCTCAAATTGAATACAAAACATACGAAAGCAAACCATTCTAAAAAATATGGTTTTAGTTCTGCATGATTAATGGGCTTTATTCATTTTTGTGGTTATCAATTTAGGGAGAATTCGATTATCATTTGATTTATTTTTTTCAGTATATTGCCTTGAATACGATTACTCTGCTGCAACCTGATGATTGGCATGCTCACTTACGTGATGGGCTTGCACTGAAACGAACTGTTCCTGATCTTGCACAACAATTTCACCGTGCGATCTGTATGCCGAATACCGTTCCCCCAGTTAAAACAGTTGAAGAAGCAAATGCTTATCGTGAACGCATCATGGCACATGTGCCTGAAGGGGTTCAATTTGATCCACGTATGGTGCTTTACTTTACAGATCAAACTTCACCAGATGAAATCAAGAAAATAAAAGATTCTGAGTTTGTAAATGCAATCAAATTATATCCTGCTGGTGCGACCACCAACTCGGATAATGGTGTAAGCGACATTCGTAAAGTGTATAGCGTAATTGAGCAACTTGAAGCATATCAAGTTCCCTTATTACTGCATGGTGAAGTGACCCATAATCACGTTGATATTTTTGATCGTGAAAAACGTTTCCTTGATGAAGTGTTAGCGCCATTGCTTAAACAATTTCCAAAATTAAAATTGGTGCTTGAGCACATCACAACAAGCGAAGCCGCTCACTTTGTGTTAGAACATGATCGCCATATTGCTGCAACCATTACTCCACAGCATTTATTGTTTAATCGTAATGATATGCTGGTTGGCGGTGTAAAGCCCCATTTTTACTGCTTACCGATTTTAAAACGCCAAACACATCAACAAACTTTGCTTGAAGTGGCAACCAGTGGCAACCCTAAATTTTTCTTAGGTACTGATAGTGCCCCGCATTCTAAAAATGCGAAAGAAAATGCATGTGGATGTGCAGGTTGCTATAGTGCACCAACAGCGATTGAACTCTATGCACAAGCATTTGATCAAGTGGGCAAAATCGAACGTTTAGAAGGTTTTGCAAGCCATTTTGGTGCTGACTTCTACGGTTTACCTCGTAATACCAATACCATTACACTTGTGAAGGAAGATCAAATCATCCCTGAAAGTTTCGACTATCTGGATGGAGAGAAAATCATTCCTTTATATGCGGGTAAAACCATCCATTGGAGAAAGGTGTGACAACTGAAAAACAACCTGTGATTGGACAACGATTTCGTGGCTTTTTGCCAGTCGTTGTTGATGTAGAAACTGCAGGTTTTAATGCGGATACTGATGCATTACTTGAAATCGCATGTATTCCGATTATTTACAATGATGAAGGTCAATTTGTTCCAGGTGAAGCTCACCATGCACATATTAATCCTTTTGAAGGTGCAAACCTTGATCGACGCTCATTAGACTTTATTGGTATTGATCCTTTCAATCCTATGCGTGTTGCTATGGCTGAAGATGAAAAATCTGCCTTAAAGCGGATGTTTAAAGCGATCAATGAAGTTCGTAAGCAACAAGAATGTACACATGCAGTTCTTGTTGGTCACAATGCACACTTCGATTTAGGTTTTGTAAAAGCAGCGATTGCACGTACAGGGACTAAAAATCAGAACCCTTTCCATAGTTTTTCTGTATTCGATACAGTGACTCTCAGTGCGGTGATGTTTGGTCAAACTGTGTTAGCAAAATCATGTATTCAAGCTGGAATTGAGTTTGATGGTAAAGAGGCACACTCTGCACTTTACGACACTCAGAAAACTGCAGAACTGTTCTGCTATATTTTGAACAAACTCAGCCCTCACCTGCTTGACACTTTGGTAGCGGATCAATAAGATACCGCTACTTCTAAACGTCCCTATCGTCTAGAGGCCTAGGACATCGCCCTTTCACGGCGGTAACCGGGGTTCGAATCCCCGTAGGGACGCCAATCTCGTTTTACCCTTCCCCTCTAAAAATCTTTTTTTATTCTTATACCCAAGAGCGATGAGTTAATTGTTTATTTCTATTGCAAATAATTCTCATTATTATTGATTAATTATAATTATTTAATGATAATCAATCTCGTTATTATTATCTATTAAACCAATATGTCATTCGTTCGCTCACAATTAAGTTTAGCCATCATTGCTACATTAACAACGCCTGCATTTGCTAACGAAAACCAGACTCAAACCAACAATGACGATCCTTTAGTCAGTCTAAATACCATTGTGGTTGAAGCAGATAAGAATAATGAAGTGGGTAAAACTGTTTATACAAAAGAAGATCTACAAAACACGCCGAATAGCTCGAAAAATATTACGGATTTTTTAAAAGTGAATCCAAATGTGCAATTTGATCACAATGTACGAAGCGGATTACAACAAGGTAAGCTCAGTGCGAGTGACATCAGCATTAATGGTTCACAGCCATACGAAAATAAAATCCTTATCAATGGCATGAGCATCAATAACAATATCAATCCTATTGGTGCCCAACAATCAAATGACCCTAATAGTCTATTTGGAAACTCTCAAACGGTTTCAGTGAATACAGACTTGCTCTGCAATATTACCTTGCTGGATAGCAATGTCAGTGCAGAATATGGAGAGTTTACAGGCGGTGTGGTCATTGCAGAAACCTGTAAACCAACGACGTCTGTAGGAGAAATACACGGTAGTATTACTTATGACTATACTTCTGATGACTGGTCTAAAATCAATTTTTCCACCCCTGAAGAACAGACAACGTTTGAGGAATCTACTGATGAACACAGCCAACCTTTCTTTACCAAACAAGGTATTAGTGCAAACATTTATGGTAATGTTTCGGAACATTTAGGTTTTAATGCTTTTGGTTCTTTTCGTAATTCAGATATTCCATTAAAAACAACGCTCAAAGAACCAACAAGTTTTGAACAAAATCGTACTTCCAGTAATGCTGGCTTAGAGCTTTTGTATACCCCTGATGACAAAACTGCATTAAAAATTGGCGCGCAGTTATTTGAAAATGATGGTGAATACTTTAAATCCAATATTAAAGATTCAGATTCCACACATCGTTCAGATAGCCAAAGCATATACATCAAACTAGATAATCAATTTGATCTATTCAAGTTGACTCAGCAATTCAATTTTCAAAGCCAAACAGCTGAGCGAAAAGCTGCACTTAACACTTACAACTGGACAAAGTCACCTGCAAAGGACTGGTCACTGCTCAATGGATTTCAACAACAAGGCAATTTAGGTCATTTAAAACAGCAAGAGGAAAAATTTGAATACCAATTAAAATCTGAATTTAAACCCATTAATACGGCTTTCATTCAACACAATATTAAATTAGGTACAGGGTATGGTCGTTATGATGCTAAGTCTCAGCGTGTGGACAACACCTATGTTTATAGCAGACGTACAAATAGTGCTAGCTGTGTAAATGAAATAGATCTGATCGCTTGTGATGACTCGAGTACAAAGAATAATATTTTTGATCAACGCACGGCATATTACGCGCATGAGATTGATGTTTCACAAGACCGCTTACACTTCTACCTTGAAGATAGCATGAAATTTAATCCATACCTAAGCACAACTCTAGGCTTACGTGCTGATTATGACTCTCTTACAAAAGATACTAATTTTTCCCCTCGTAGTAGTTTCAGTTATCGTCCGTTAGGCGAGCGGCGCTTACAGCTATTTACAGGCTGGAATCGCTACTACGGTCTAAACTCATATTCGAATGAGTTAATGGATCGGGTTGATCAATACCAAATCCGTGAAAACCGTCAAAAAGACGCTTTAAATCAATGGACAAATAACTGGGGTAAAGATACAAGTTATACAGGAGCAACAGCAACTTATCGCTCTAATTTAAAAACACCACATTCTGATGAAATTGTTTTTGGAATTAATGGTGAATATCAAAATGTAAATATAGGACTGAAATGGGTAAACCGTGAAAATAAAGATCAACTGAAACAGACTGTTAGTGAACCAAATTTTAACATTACAGGCAACGCCAATCAGAGATCAAAAACCTATGACAATTCAGGTCGCTCAGCATCAGATATTTATACCTTCACGATCAAAAATATCGAATCTCTACAATTCAAAGGCTCACTACATCACTTCAGCTTAGCTGCTGACTATACCCAATCTACACGCAACTTTGAAACTTATGCAAACAGTATTATTGATGGTACAACACAAGCCATGTATGACGGCAAGTTGATTGATGCTGAAGATGTTCCATCCAGTAATTTCAATATTCCATGGACTATGCGTGCAACATGGAATCTAGGCTTTAACAATCTACCGCTCACTATCAGCAACTTTCTAAGCTATAAAAGTTCATACGATGTTATGAAAAAATATAGCTATTTACATAAAGACAGCTACAAAGATGACAATGGTAATGCTTATGACACCTATATGCCTTACGAAAACAAAAGTACGTTTAGCTGGGATATCCGTGCCAGCTATAAGCTCGCAATTCAAAATCAATATGAAGGCATTTTGGGTTTAACCATTAACAATGTGACGAATAAGAATAATACGATTACCGCGAGTGATGGAACTTCACACCCTGAAATCGGTCGCCAGTTCATCGCTGATATCACCTTTAAATTCTAATGTCTTACAAAAAAAGAGCACATTCAGTGCTCTTTTTTTAGCCTTGAAAAAAAAATCCATCTAAATCTCTGCTTTAAATCACAAAAAAACATATTCGGACTTGAAATCTAGCATTTACCCACGATATTAATGTCATAAGTCACTCACTATCAAAATGAGCATATGAACAATCAAAATAGACCAGATATCATTACCATTGAAGATCAAAACTTTGGAAGCCACGTAGAGCACTGGAATTTACTTACAGACAACCCAGCAACCGAAGTTCCAAAATGGTTAGGTCTAGCTTTAGATGCTCCTGTGATGCCAATGGGACTGTGTTTAAACGAAGCAGATATGGATCCATCCACTTGGTTGATCCAAGGCCCAAATCAATCCGCTGTTCAATTTGCACAAGTGATCGAAGTTGAAGGCAATAAGCCTAAAACAGTGAAGACTGCTTTCCCTATTTTTAGTAGCCCATATACGCTTTCTGCTAAAATCGATCGTATCATCACGTGTAAGTCCAATACACAAGCTGTGTTGCAACTTCAGGTGAGCCCTAATAGTGTCGTCTATGCTTTTGATTCTCTTTATTCAGTCAATCACAACCAATATGAGAAAGACCAAGAATATAAAGTTCAACTCAATGCTTGGGCTTATGAACTAGAAAAAGTTTCTGACCATGAACAAATCATTGTGGATGATCCTGCATCGATTAAACATCACCGTGCTTTAAATGAAATTTTAAGTGAAAATAAGGGTGTTGCACCTTCCAACTTGCAAGAACAAATTGATGCATGGCAACCTACAACTGAAGCCGACAAAGAGCCTGTGACTGTTGATTTTTCGAAGATGGTGGCTTATCTGTACGGCGAAACAATGGGCTTAGAAGATGAGGCTTGGTTTCAGGGTAAAGTTGTCGGCAAAACCGAAATGTCATTTATGAATGATACCTTTACACTCTACGATGTGACCTTGATTTTAGATGAAAATCAGCCTGCAACCCTGATTCGAATCGCAACTAAAGATAATTTATATAAAAAATTCGAAATTGGACAATATATTCGTGGAAACATATGGATTCAGGCGAATATTTATGCTAAAAATACATCAAATAAATAGGATTTAACTATAAATTAGAATTTAGGCTCCTAAATGAAAATTATACCGGAACAATCAACAACTCTAATCTCACATAGCAGTCTTCGTTTTCGAGTGGACACGGGTGCTTTTTGCTTTTTTGTTTTAGGTATGTTTCTGTCCGCGATAATTTTACACATGACTGGCATTTTACCAACATTCTAGTTTTACTTTAATCAAATCGTTTTGATTCCTATCGATGAATTCAAAAAAGCCCTCAAATATGAGGGCTTTTTATAGGAACATTTAAATCATTGATGCATTTTAAGCATTACGTTTCGCAAAATCATCCATAAAGTCTACAAGCGCTTGAACACCCTCTAAAGGTACAGCATTATAAATACTTGCACGCATACCACCCACAGAGCGATGACCTGCTAAATTCAACAAATGATGTGCTTCAGCTTCTTGAAGGAATTGCTTTTCAAGTTCAGGCTTCGCCAATGTAAATGGCACATTCATGATCGAACGATTTTCTACTGCAATTGGATTGGCATAGAAATCACTAGAATCAATATAGCCATATAACAATTCAGCTTTAGCGATATTCGCTTTATGAATTGCTTCTACCCCACCTTGCGCCAACAACCATTCGAATACTAGACCCGATAAATACCATGCATAGGTTGATGGTGTGTTTACCATAGAATCATTTTTTGCTTGGTCTGCATATTTCAGAATGCTTGGAATTTCAGGCTTTGCTTGATCCAATAAATCATCACGAATGATGACCAATGTTAAACCTGCAGGACCAATATTCTTTTGAGCACCTGCATAGATTAAACCAAACTTTGTTACATCAATCGGTGCAGATAAAATACTTGAAGATAAATCTACAACCAATGGTTTATCTGTTTTTGGGATTTCAGTAAACTGAAGACCTCCAATGGTTTCATTATCTGCATAATGTACATAGGCTGCATCATCAGATAAATTCCAAGTGCTTTGATCTGTAATTGCACTTTTACCATCAATCGTTGTACCTGCTTTAACGACATTGATGTCGCCATAGCGCTGTGCTTCTTTTAATGCTTTCTCAGACCAAATCCCTGTATGAATATAATCTGCTTTATTGTTTTTACCCAACAAATTCAGTGGAATCGCAGAGAACTGTAATGATGCCCCACCTTGTAAGAACAGGACTTTGTAATTCTCAGGGATATTCATGAGTTTACGTAAATCTGCTTCTGCTTTTTCTGCGACAGCGACATAGTCTTTGCTACGGTGACTCATTTCCATAATGGAAAGTCCCTTGCCTTGCCAATCGAGCATTTCAGCTTGAGCTTTTTCTAAAACGGCAGTGGGTAATGCAGCTGGACCAGCACAGAAGTTGTACGCGCGCATGTTTTTTCCTTTCAAAGTGAAACACAGTAAAATCATGGCATTTAATCATAGATCGCCATAGCTTGCATTAATTTAAGCTTCAATAATTTCAATGCAAATTTTTATTTATAGTTAAAAACTCAATTAAGATCATAGATAAATTTTTAATCACACTACGTTCAATATCTAACATAGACTTTGATCCATTTCTATTCAATTACGAACATAGGAGTATTCTGTATTGTAAATTCAACAATCTGCGACGTTTTATGATCAAAATGAACCGTATAGACCACTATTTTATCTGAATACTTATAATGATAAACCACCTCTAATAGCTCATGTTTAAAAAAAAGTAAGTTCATTTTCGACTTGGTTGCATAGACTTCTTTTTCCAGTATCTCTTGCTTAGGAATCGTGGCTCGAATTTGTTTTAGTTGAGCTGAATCGGTTGATAATATTTCATATAGATCAACCGACACATAAGGTTGGATTTGCTCAAGCTTTCCATACATTAAGCCACGATAGACAGCGCTTGCAGCCCTTTCTTTATCTTTAGAAACCACAGCTTCATGACCAGTCGCCGATTCCGACTTATAACATGCTGTTAGTGATCCTAGTAATAGGACAGACAGTAGGATTTGCTTCAACATTTTCATTGCTTACCCTTGGATTATAAAAATTTAACTTTTTTATATTTCTTATTTTATAAAAGATACATCTTCCATAAAATCAATATATGGAACTTAACTATACTGGTAATAAATCTCTACTCAATAATGCGGCTTTAAACCAATTAATAAAAAATATAAAAAAAGGACGCCTCAGCATCCTTTTTTTAATTTTCTACAGATTATTCATCTGTAGACTTTTCATCATTATCCGTTGTATCCACTTCCTGTGCTTCAGTATTTTCAACTAAATCTGTTGAAACTTCTGCACCCTCAACAGCTTCTACAAACTCCTCTTCTTCCACAGCTTCAACTGACACCACGCCCACAAGCAATTCTTCTTTACCTAGACGGATTAGACGAACACCTTGAGCGTTACGACCGGTTTGAGCTACTTCAGAAGCACGAGTACGGACTAAAGTTCCACCATCAGAAATCAACATCAATTCTTTGGTTTCATCAATCGCTACCGCACCAACCAACTGACCATTACGCTCAGAAGTTTTGATTGCGATCACACCTTTACCGCCACGTTTCTTGGTTGGGAAGTCATCTACAGGGGTACGTTTACCGTAACCATTTTCAGAAGCACACAGCACTTCACCTGTTTCAGGCACAACCACCAATGACACAATACGGCTGATCAATGCTGAATCTGAACCATCTTCATCATCAGAATCAACGTCGTTATCATCATTTTCTTCAAGTAACGCTGCCGCACCAATGGTGACACGCATACCACGTACACCTTTAGCAGAACGACCCATTGAGCGTACGTCAGTTTCAGCGAAGCGGATTGCTTTACCTTCATTAGAGAACAACATAATTTGCTGTTCACCATCCGTAATCGCAACACCAATCAACGTGTCATCGCCATTCAATTCAATCGCACGTAAACCGTTAGAACGAACATTAGAGAACTGTTCTAACTCAACACGTTTGATCGTGCCGTACTCAGTCGCCATAAACACATAGAAGTTCTTACGAACTGCTTCTGCTTGCTGAGCAAAGTCATTGATAATGTCGTCATCAAGATCAGTCGTAGAAAGTTCTAGACCAAGCTGTTTTAACTGCGTACGCAATGCTTCCGAAATATCATCTGCACCGTCTTCTGAATCATTGAGTGCCGCTTCAAGCTCTACAAAATGACCATTAATTACTTCATTTTCTTGAAGTTTCGCCGCATTGGTTTTCACAAACGCTTTGAAATCTGTTAAACGATCTTTAAATTTTTTCGGTGCATCAATGACAGGCAAGATCGCTGTAATGGTTTCATTCTCATCCAATGGTAGCAAGTTCACCATTGGGCGACCTTTAGAGCCACGAGATGCTTGTGGCACTTCATATACTTTCAGTCGATAAACCTTACCAACATTGGTAAAGCAAAGCACTGTCGCATGGTTCGACGTTACAATCAGATGTTGAATGTAATCATCTTCTTTCATGCTTGTTGCAGACTTACCACGACCACCACGACGCTGAGCAGCATAGTCAGACAGTGGTTGAGTTTTCGCATAACCAGTTTTTGAAACCGTCAGAACCATTTGCTCTTCTGGAATCAAATCTTCACGGGAGAAATCAATACGAGATTCAATAATCGATGTTTTACGTGCATCGCCGTAATTTTGAAGAATTAAAGCAAGCTCTTCTTTAATCACATCCATCAATAAATTGAAGTCATTCAAGATCGCTGTGTACTCAGCGATTTGTGCCAAGATATCAGAATATTCAGCGTGTAACTTATCTTGTTCAAGACCCGTTAAACGATGTAAACGTAATTCTAGAATCGCACCCACTTGCGTTGGTGAAAGACGGTAGATATTGCCATCAAAGCCAAATGGTTTGGCAAGATCTTCGCCTTCGATCACATCTGGACGAACTGAAACAGAACCTGCTTTTTCAAGTAAAGCTGTTACACCACCCGCGGCCCACTCACCCGCTTGTAAGCGTTCGCGAGCTTCGGCAGGGTTTGCAGACGTTTTGATGGTTTCAATAATTTGATCGATATTTGCAAGTGCAACCGTCAAACCTTCTAAGATATGACCACGCTCACGTGCTTTGCGTAGCTCGTACATGGTACGACGTGTGACGACTTCTTGACGATGACGAATAAACGCAGCAATGATATCTTTTAAATTCATTAACTTCGGTTGGCCATTGTCTAGGCAAACCATGTTAATACTGAAAGAGTTTTCAAGCTGCGTATTTTGGAACAGATTATTCACGATCACTTCAGCGTTTTCACCACGCTTTAAATCAATCGCAATACGCATGCCATCTTTGTCAGATTCATCACGAAGCTCAGAAATACCTTCAAGCTTTTTCTCTTTCACTAACTCAGCAATACGCTCAATAGTTTTTGCTTTGTTGACTTGATATGGGATTTCAGTGAAGACAATCGTGGTACGACCGTTTTTTGGATCTTCTTCAAAATGATATTTACCACGGATATGCAGACGACCTTTACCTGTGCGGTATGCATCTACAATGCCTGATTTACCATAAATAATACCGCCAGTCGGGAAATCTGGACCAGAGATATGTTCCATCAACCCTTCGATACTGATATTCGGATTATTTGCATAAGCCAAACACGCATTCACAACTTCAGTCATGTTGTGTGGCGCCATATTGGTCGCCATACCGACTGCAATACCCGTTACACCATTCACCAATAAGTTAGGAACACGTGTAGGCATCACCTGAGGAATACGCTCAGAACCATCGTAGTTGTCTTCCCACTCAACGGTATCTTTTTCAAGATCAGCTAAAAGTTCATGGGTTAACTTACGCATACGAACTTCGGTATAACGCATTGCTGCTGCACTATCGCCATCGACAGAACCGAAGTTACCTTGACCATCAACCAATTGATAACGCAAGCTAAAATCTTGAGCCATACGTACAATTGTTTCGTACACCGCAGAATCACCATGTGGGTGATATTTACCGATAACGTCACCGACTACACGCGCAGATTTTTTATAAGCTTTGTTATAGTCATTGCCGAGCTCGTGCATTGCAAATAACACACGACGGTGAACTGGCTTCAAGCCATCTCTCACGTCTGGTAATGCACGAGAAACAATTACACTCATCGCATAGTCGAGATATGAGCTCTTTAACTCATCCTCAATGGCAATCGGTTTAATTTCCGATAGGCTCATGCATACTCCTTATTACAAACAGCAATAAACCGCTCGTTTTATATATCAATCTTGTAAAAAATTAACTCCAAAAATGAAGAGTTAAAATCTAAAATTCAGCCAAATATTATAGCACAAAAAGTCAATTTCTTGTGTCTTATCATTGATCTTAATCTTGTTAATTTTCTTAAATTTTTAAGTTTTTTTATCGCTTTTGAAATGACCTTATTTTTCATCAAATTATTCACTAAATTTGATTATTATTGATCATCCATTTATAAAAAAACCTCCTTTATCGGAGGTTTAAATGATTCAATATTTTTTATTGGGTCGACTTTGTCTTATCTTGCACCATCAAACCATAAGCGACGATAAACAAGCCCAAAATAAGAGGAAACTCAAATACCTCTTCTACAAAATTTTTATGTGCTTGATCATGTAAAAAAAAAGCACTGATCATCCGATCATGTTCGATAGAATCCGAGATAATCAAACCTGATACAGCTAGAACAACACCCCATAATGAAATAGATGCAGTTTTAAACTTGAGTGCAATCTCACGACGTAATACACCATTTATTAATGGAAATAACACTGAACCTATGAGTACCACCGAAATTGCTCTAAAAAAGCCTTTAGGGACTTCCGGGAAATAATCACGCCCCCAACTGGTACTACGACCAAATAGCAGTAACCACCAACACACAGCCCAAAGCCAGAATTGTTTTTGGCCACTCTGTAATTGAATAGGACGCATAAATGCAAAAGTGAAAATGGCAAAAGACAGCAGAAGAATCGCTTGAATATTTTCAATGGAACGTACTGAAATTGCTAGATAACTTAACAGATTAAATGCTTCTATTACAGGGAATATACAGCTTAAGATTAGGATAAAAGCAATAGGCCAAGTCAGCCGCGTATCTAACAACAAGATCGTCACCCCTCACTCATTCATAGATTAAATAATGAGTAAAGCTTAAAAATGAGGACGAATAGTATCATATTTCAGAGTATTTCTATAAGAAAAATAATGTCTTAAAAACAGAATGCTCTGTTGTATATTTATGATTATTAAGACTATATTGAACAACAATTCTGCTATCCACATACTTAAATATTCATATTTCCCCAATCTTATCAATTACTTCACATTACATAACATAACAATTATCATTAGGCTTCATTATATTTAGAATACAAAAAAGCCCTGCAAAATAACAGGGCTTTCTGTTATTCCAAAGAATTAGATTTTAGAAACCAATTCAGGAACAACAGTATTTAAATCACCCACTAACCAGTAGTCAGCAACTGCATTGATTGGCGCTTCTTCATCTTTATTGATCGCAACGATCACCTTAGAGTCTTTCATACCTGCCAAATGCTGAATTGCACCAGAAATACCTACTGCGATATACAAGTCAGGAGCAACAATTTTACCTGTTTGACCCACTTGCATGTCGTTTGGTACGAAACCAGCATCCACTGCAGCACGTGATGCACCTTGTGCAGCACCCAACTTGTCAGCCAGTGGATCAAGTACCGTATGATAGTTCTCACCTGAACCCACACCACGACCACCTGAAACCACGATACGCGCAGCTGTTAATTCTGGACGTTCTGATTTCACGATTTCTTCAGAAATAAACTTAGAAATACCAGCATCTTTAACATCACTAATAGCTTCGACAGTCGCAGAACCGCCTTCAGCAGCAACACCATCAAAAGCAGTACCACGTACTGTAGCAATAACGATTGCTTCAGCAGATTCTACAGTTGCAATCGCATTACCCGCATAGATAGGACGCTTGAAAGTTTTAGCACTGTCAACCGCAATGATGTCTGTAATCATACTTGAATCAAGTAATGCAGCAGCACGCGGAAGTACGTTTTTACCGGTTGTAGTCGATGCAGCAAGGATATGTGTATAACCTTTGCCTAAATCGGCCACAAGTGCAGCAACGTTTTCAGCCAATTGGTTCGCATAAACAGCATTGTCAGCAAGTAATACTTTGCTTACCCCTGCAACTTTAGCTGCTTGGTCAGCTACAGCTTGTGCACCTGAACCAGCAACCAATACAGTGATATCACCACCGATTTTTTGTGCTGCAGCTACAACATTTAGTGTTGCACCGTTAAGTGCTTTATTGTCGTGCTCAGCGATAACTAAAATACTCATGATTTTTATCCTTCTGTATTAGATCACTTTCGCTTCATTTTTAAGTTTTTCAACAAGCTCATCTACAGATTTCACTTGTACACCAGCTTTACGCTCTGCTGGTGGCTCAACTTTAACTGTTTTAAGTTTAGTTGAAGCAGAAACGCCATAATCAGCAGGAGATTTAGTATCCAGCGGTTTTTTACGCGCTTTCATGATGTTTGGAAGAGCAGCATAACGTGGCTCATTCAAACGTAAATCTGTTGTGATAATTGCAGGAGTGTTTAATTCAACAGTTTGTAAACCACCGTCGATTTCACGAGTCACTTGTACTTTCGTACCTTCAACTTTAACTACTGAAGCGAATGTACCTTGTCCAGCGCCAAGTAAAGCACCCAGCATCTGACCCACTTGGTTAGAGTCATCATCAATTGCTTGTTTACCAAGAAGAATTAATTCTGGTTGTTCTTGTTCTACAATACCTTTTAGAATTTTAGCAACTTCTAAAGCGCCCAATTCGATATCATTTGCTTCAACCAAGATACCACGATCAGCACCTAGAGCCATTGCAGAACGAATTTGTTCTTGAGCTTCTTTAGGACCAATTGAAACAACAACGATTTCAGTCACAGTCCCTTTTTCTTTTAGTCGAACCGCTTCTTCAACAGCGATTTCACAGAATGGGTTGATCGACATTTTAACGTTAGTAAGATCTACCCCACTATTGTCCGCTTTAACACGAACTTTAACGTTGGCATCAACCACACGTTTTACAGCAACAAGAGCCTTCATGTAATCCTCGGCTGTTATAACAAAAGTAAAAGTTTAGAAAAGTTATAGTAACTCTTCATGCAAATTTTTTAGGTGTCCTATCTTGCAATGCGTTTGGCATTTCGGTCAAGTCACAATTACTAAAAGAGTTGTAAAAAAGCGTATTTTTAGTTGAACGGTGCGTTCAAAGATTTCAATTGTTGAATAATTAGTTCAGATCTATAAATTTTTAATTTATATTTTAAATATTGATTTTTAATATTTTTTTATTTGATTTAGTTCATCAAAAGTTCTGATCTTTCTCTTCTTTTTTCTCAGGTTGTTTGAGCTTAGTTAAGAGAATAAATCGCCCATTTCGCCTGAGAGTCAGACTGTCAATTCGGATAGAAAAAATAAAATCTAGTGACATTTTCAATCAATTATTTGCATAAAAGATACATTTCTTTTTTCTAAACTCAATGTATACCTTATCGGCTAAAATTAAAACAGTACTTTATACTAAAGTACTGTTTTAATTTATATCCTTTAAATTCATTCGCAATTTTGCTATGAAGGAAATAGATTAGTTCATCATCAACCATGTGGCAGCTCCGGCCAACAGTGCACCAGAACCGCCATCAATCCATTTTTGCTTCTTCACATCGATAGCAGTCTTTTGAGTCAATTTAGCCAATCCGACACTTAATCCACTATAAATAATCAAACACAAGCTAATAAAAATAAAAGACAGCAATAATCCCTGTGCAATGGTATTGCCAGATTTATCCATAAATTGCGGAAGAATTGCAAAGTAAATCAACATCCCTTTTGGATTCAGTAAAGATGTAAAAAAACCTTTTGTGATTGGTGAGGAGGTTTGCTTATTTTCAATGATAATTTCATTTTGAGTAAATACTGATTTAATTAATGTCAGTGCCAAAAAAAGTAAATAAGCGATCCCCAGCCAACGAATCGTTTCAAAGAGCACAGGAAACGAAACAATAATCGCTGCTATACCCAAAGCAACCAAGATCGAATGAACTAAATATCCAGAACATACGCCTAGCGTCGCCATAATGCCTGCCTTTGTACCTTTACCCATAACTTGCGACAAGATAAAAAGCATATCTGGACCAGGAGTAAAAATTAGAGGAATGATTGTGAGCGCAAAGAGTAAGTACACAGACATTTCTTTTTCCTTTCAATCAACTGAAATTGAAAAAATAGTATCTGCGAAAATATGTAAAATAGGATTTCAAAATATTTTATAATTAAAATTATTTTTCGAATTAAATTCTAATTTATGAAAATTATATCTAAATCAATTTCAGTAAAATTAGATCGAATCGATAAAAGTATCATTCGGTTTTTGCAAAAAAATGGTCGAATTCAGAATAACGATCTTGCTAAAGAAATTGGACTCTCTCCTTCATCTTGTCTCAGACGAGTGAAATTACTTGAAGAGGCTCACGTCATTCAGAATTACACCACCATTGTCGATCCACAAAAAATTGGTTTACAACTGATTTTATTTTCAAGAATTTGGTTGGTCGGTCAGGATGCCGAAACGATTGACACGTTTATTGAGGCGATGAAAGAACTTCCCCAAGTGATGGAGTGCTATATTATTTTAGGTGAATGTGATGCAATGCTCAAAGTTGTAGTTGCTGATTTGGAAAGTTACCGAAAATTCCAATCGGCTCATTTGACCAAGAAAAATGGGATTACCAGTGTTAAGACTGACTTACCTAGCCAAATTATTAAACAAAGTTTCCAATTACCCCTGGATCAGATCTGAATCAGGTAATTACTAATGAGTATATCAATCCTAACCGATCGACTCATCTTAAGACCTTGGAAAAAATCCGATTTAACAGCCTTTACAGAGATGTCGCGAGACAGTGAAGTCATGCGTTATTTTCCAAATATTCTGACCCAACCTGAAAGTCACGAATTAGCAAATCTGATCCAAAGTTTTATTGATGCTCAAGGTTGGGGATTTTGGGCTTTAGCGTTAAAAGAAACGCAAGAGTTTATTGGATTCACAGGCTTACATCATCAACCTACAAAATATGATTTTTCACCATGCACTGAAATTGGATGGCGCTTAAAACGTTCAGCTTGGGGAAGAGGCTTTGCTTTTGAAGCAGCACAGGCGAGTTTAGATTTTGGCTTTCAGGATTTAAAACTCCATGAAATAGTGGCTTTTACAGCTCACTCAAATCTTCCATCTCAGAAGCTAATGAAACGCTTAGGCATGAAGAAAGTAAAATCATTTATTCACCCAGATCTTAATGAAAAGAGCGCTTTGAACCCGCATATTCTGTATAAAATTCAAAATCCCAATACATAAAGCATAATAAAACTATGCTTTTAGAATTTGACCTAATTCACATATAAAACAGCAACGCCTAATAAATGAATCTGCATGTGATCAGACAGAAAGTTCATTTAAAAAGTCACGATGCACATGACTTAAATCAATCAACTCATACTGATCTAAACCAAATATTTTCCAGACTGCAATTAAATCTTCTTTTAAATCAACTTTGCCTGTAGAAATTGCTCGTTCTTGCCACTGAAGATCCGAAATCCAGAGATAGGTTTTGTTATTCTGCGCATTAATGGCTTGAACTTTACCTTCACCATTAATCCCTTGAACCTTTGCGCCATCAGGTAAAACGGCTTCTATATTGGGTAGGCTAATTTCCACAAAGTGTTTGACCTGACGTAAACCATAGCCCGCAAATATTTCTTTTTGCTTGGCACTCAGTTGTTCATATTTTATTTGAATGTCGGAAATCATTTTTAAGCCTAACTAGTCCAATTAATGTATTGAAGATTCTGTCCATTTATTCAGATTGAAAGCTCAGCAGCATACTTTGCCACAACACTTCAATCTGTATAAAACATATACAGTAGACTTTTAGGTAAAACAATTATCCTTTAGCTTATTTTCTCGTGATAAATTTACAATAGATGCACTCAATGCTATTTTTTAAATTTGAAATTTTTGATTTCATTTAGGCTTTAACTTTACTTGCGCGCGGGTGAGTTTGATCATAAACCTGCGCCAAACGATCGAAGTCGAGTTGCGTATAAATTTGTGTCGTCGACAAACTGCTATGCCCTAACATTTCTTGTACTGCTCGAAGATCACCACTGTTTGACAACATATGACTGGCAAAACAATGTCTAAGTAAATGTGGATGTAAATCTACACTTACCCCTGCTCGCTGAGCTTGCAACTTCACTCTATTTTCTATTTGTCGTGGTGTCAGTGCATTGCCTTTTTGACTAATAAAAACTGGAGAATCTTGAACAAACTTACCCATCCAGATTTGGTAAACTTTAAGCCACTCAACTAAACTCTCCCGAGCTTTTGAACCGAAAGGGATAATACGGGTTTTATTCCCCTTACCTGTGATTCGCACAAGTTGTCGACTAAAATCAATATCGCGAATATTCAATCCTTGAACTTCAGCCAAACGTAATCCACTTGAGTAGAGTAACTCTAAAATCGCCTTATCTCTGAGCCAAAGTTGATGTTCTAAAGGTTTTTCTGGAGCTTTTTGATCCAGTATTTGTTTGACTGTGTCTATATCAATCATCCCGGGTAAGGGACGAGACTGGCGTTTGATTTTAAAGTCATTCACAGGATTCATGTGTAAATGTTTGGCTTCATTCGCCCATTTCATAAATTGACGAATAGAGGTGAGATGACGCTGTAAACTGGTTGAATTCAGTCCATCATTTTCCACTTTATAAGTAAGATATTCACGTAAATCAGAAGCCTCAACCGCATTTAACTCAAGATTTTTGGCATAACAAAAATCAATAAAGCCTGATACATCTCTAAAATATGCATCTAAAGTATGTTCGGATTGATTTTGAATTTTACGCTCTTTCAGCCATATAGAGAGCAATTGCATTGCGCCTTGTTGCATTTAGCCCTCCTCGTTTTTAAGTGAATCAAATTGAAATACAGTTTAGCAAACTATTCATCTTCACAAAGTTTTTGTTTAAAGGAAGAGTATTCGTTTCAAACCATAAATTTTCGCATATATAGAAATATTGAGCGCATAAAAAAGCGCTGATCAATCAGCGCTTTTCAGAGCAACAACTCATCAGTTATCCATTATTGCTCAGGTTGAAAGTATCTTAAATCCAATCGACCTTCATAGACGGTTGCCGTTGGACCGGTCATCCAAACCACATCTCCCTCTTTCCATTCGATTTGCAAAGTCCCACCAGCCAGCTCAATCTTCACGTTATTGGACAATAAACCACGGCGCATACCCGATACAGCTGCAGCACAAGCCCCTGTACCGCAGGCTAAAGTCTCACCAACGCCACGCTCAAAAACGCGTAGACGTACATTGTTTTCATCCACAATTTGCATAAAGCCTGCATTCACACGCTCTGGGAATCGCTCATGTGATTCAACTTGCGGTCCAATCTTTGCGACGTCAGCTTTTAATACATCAGGAACAATGGTGACCGCATGAGGATTGCCCATATTCACGACATCAATCGTCAGACTTTCATTATTGGACAAAGTGATATCATAAACATCCGCAGGCTGGTCAGCCATGAATGGAATTTGATTCGGTAAAAATTTCGGCATACCCATATTGACACGAACCCAACCATTTAAACCCAATTCAGGTTCAACAATGCCTGCTTTGGTTTGAACTTTAAATTTGGTTTTGTTGGTCAACTTACGGTCATGCACAAACTTGGCGAAGCAACGCACACCATTACCGCATTGTTCTACTTCAGAACCGTCTGCATTGAAAATTCGATATTTAAAATCAACGTTAGGATGCTCAGGCGCTTCAACTATCAGTAATTGATCAAAGCCAATACCGAAGTTACGATCTGCCAAACGGCGAATCGTCATAGTATCCAAATAAGCACGTTGGCTGATCAAATCAACCACCATGAAATCATTACCCAAGCCATGCATTTTTGTAAATTCTAATAACATCGTCATTTACTCCGCAGGTAATAAACGTTCCTTTTCCCACAATGATTCAATTGTTTCACGTTCACGAATCAAGTGTGCAACTTCACCATCTACCATGACCTCAGCAGCACGACCGCGTGAATTATAGTTCGAGCTCATCACAAAACCGTATGCACCCGCACCCAATACCGCAAGGTTATCGTTGGCTTGAATTGCCAATTGGCGTTCTTTACCTAAGAAATCACCCGTTTCACAAATTGCACCAACGACATCCCACTCTTTCTTCTCTGTCGTGTTATTTGCATTTACTTCTTGAATATCCATCCACGCTTCGTATAAAGAAGGACGAATCAAATCGTTCATTGCAGCATCGACAATCGCAAAGTTACGATGATTGGTGGGTTTCAATAAATCAACTTTAGTCACAAGTACACCTGCATTGGCAGAAATACTACGACCCGGTTCCATATACACTTTTAAACCTAACTTTTCTAAAGCAGGTTTCATTGCATTGGCATATTCAGCAACTGTAGGTGGAACTTCATCTTTATACGTCACACCAAGGCCACCACCAATATCAATATGAGTGAGGGTAATACCCATCGTTTTCAAGCGATCAATCATTGCGATTACACGATCAAGCGCATCAACGAATGGTTGCGTTTCAGTCAACTGTGAACCGATATGGCAATCAATACCCACAACATCTAAGTTAGGTAATGAGGCTGCATACGCATAAGTTTCAAATACAGCATCTGAAGGAATACCAAATTTGTTTTCTTTCAAACCCGTTGAAATATATGGATGTGTTTTTGCATCAACATCTGGATTGACACGTAGAGAAATTGGGGCTTTTTTGCCAAATTCAGCCGCTACTTTTTGAATACGATCAAGTTCTGCATAAGACTCAACATTGAAGCATGCAATCCCCACTTCAAGTGCTTTACGAATATCTGCTTCAGACTTGCCTAATCCTGAAAATACAATTTTAGATGCATCACCGCCAGCAGCCAAAACTCTTGCCAATTCACCGCCAGTGACGATATCAAAACCCGCACCAAGCTTAGCCAATACATTCAATACTGCGATATTCGAATTTGATTTCACAGCAAAACAGATTTGATGATCAATAAAGCTAAATGCACGATCCATATCTAAATAATGTTTTTCAAATGATGCTTTTGAATAAACATAAAGTGGTGTGCCAAACTGCTGAGCAAGTTGATCCAATGAACATTGTTCTGCGTGCAAAACACCTTCAATACGAGAAAAACCCATGAATGTATCCTTTCAATGAAGCGGTAACGAGAGATTAATTTGTTTCAATAAGGTCTGAAGCTGCAGGTTGCTTATCTGCGCGTTCTAAGTCTGCTTTATCTAAATCTTTATTTTCTAATGAAACTTTTTCAGTGGCTCGAGAGGCATCACTTTGCTGCACATTGACTGACTTTTCACCATCTTTATAGAGTAAGTATTGAGCACGTTTATCGTAATTCGGATCAGTCGGTAACTGCAAATTACCTGTTTGCCCACACCCTATTAATAGTGTCGTTGCCAATAAACCCATGCTGCAAATGGCGATACGCATCTGTTCACCCAATCCTATAAATTTTGGAAAGTATACATTGATCAAGCTTTCGACCAAAGTGTTTAAGCAGTGAGTTTATAAGATAAGTCAAAAAAAACGCCAGCACATTGCTGACGTTTTTATCTGTGTATTATTGAAATGAACCTAGCTTATTTCATCTTGGTTTTATTTATTCAAACGCTTTTTGAAGAAACCATAATAACCAATGATCAAAATCACAAACCAGATTGGACTCACCATCAGCGCTCTTAAAGTATCCGCTTCAAGTGAAAGAACATAGATCATCCCAATAAAGAAAATAATCACAATCCAACAGGTGAATAATCCACCAGGTAATTTAAAGGTTGATTTTGCATGAAGTTCAGGGCGTGTTTTGTAATACACCATGTAGCTCCAAATAATCATCAACCACACACAAATGAACAAGATCGTTGACAAGGTAGTTGCCAAAGTAAATGCTTCAACTGTATTTGGAACAAAGTACTGAAGTGCAGCACCTGCCAACAGACACACGGTAGAGAAATATAAAGCATTCGCAGGAACTGCGCGCTTATTCAATTTACCAAATGATTTAGGACCTTGTTCATCACGAGACAAACCGAACAGCATACGTGACGTTGAAAATACACCACTGTTCATAGAGGACATGACTGATGACAATACTACCAAGTTCATGATAATCGCTGCAGCAGCAATACCGGCTTGGCTAAACAAGTTTACAAATGGACTGATCGACGGATCAATTTTGTTCCATGGCGTTACTGCCATCACAATCACGAGTGCCAGTACGTAGAAAATGATGATACGAATTGGAATAGAGTTCACTGCTTTTGGTAAGTTCTTTTCAGGATCTTTGGTCTCAGCGGCCGTCGTACCGACGAGCTCAACACCCACGAAAGCAAAAATTGCAATCTGGAAGCCCGCTAAGAAACCACCCAAGCCTGTTGGGAACATGCCACCATGACTCCACAGATTCGAAAATGCTGCGACTTCGCCTGCAGTAGATGTAAAGCCTGTAAAGACCATCCATGCACCGACAGCAATCAATACCACAATTGCGATGATCTTAATCATCGCAAACCAAAACTCCATCTCACCAAAGAGTTTTACGGTTGCAAGGTTTAAACCTGTGATGAAAATGATTGCAGCAACACTAATCAACACCCCTTCTAGAGGCGTAAAGGGCAAACCATTATTAAAGAACTGTAAATAATAAATAATGGCTGACAGATCCGCGATACCAATCGTGATCCAGCACAGCCAGTACGTCCATCCGACAAAATAGCCTGCCCAAGGACCAATCAGATCCGTTGAAAAATCGATAAACGATTTATATTGCAAGTTTGATAGTAATAGCTCGCCCAATGCACGCATGACGAGAAAAACCATTAGACCGATAATCATGTAAATAAATAGAATTGAAGGTCCTGCAAGGCTAATGGTTTTCCCTGAACCCATGAACAATCCTGTTCCTATCGCCCCACCAATTGCAATCAGCTGCAAGTGCCGATTTGACAAACTACGTTGTAAATCACCATCTTCAGTAGGCGAATTTGTTATTTGATCCGACATTATTAAGTTCACCTTATGTACTCAAGTCGTCAAATTACTCCAAAAACTGATGATTGCAAAAAGAAATCTGTGACCATCTAAATTTTCTTTTTATTTGCAAAATATTATTCCTTTTTCTTATACCTCTATTTTTTGTGCAACAACTCGATGATTCATCAAGGATACAACCTACAAATCGATTGAAAAATAATCATAGATATGTAACTAATAGAATGAATACGTTAAGTATCAAAAATAAGAGTGCGAAAGGAGTTTCGCTATTAAAACAAAGTTGTGGCACAGGCCTTGCTTTGAAGAAAGTTAATAACATTAGCAAGAATAAGGATGAATGATGCAACAATTACAATCGATTATGGAAACCTTAAGTGGGCTGGTTTGGGGCCCTTACATGCTGGTACTCATTGTGGGTACAGGTGTATTTCTCACCTTTAGACTGTTGTTTTGGCAATTCCGTATGTTGCCATTGGCCTTTAAACAAGTGTTTGGAAAACATCCCAATAAAAAAGACTCAGGAGATATTTCTCAGTTTGCATCCCTTATGACTGCTCTTTCTGCAACTATTGGTACAGGTAATATTGCAGGGGTTGCAACGGCATGCGTTTTGGGTGGACCTGGGGCTGTATTTTGGATGTGGATGACGGCGTTATTTGGTATGGCAACCAAATATGGAGAAGGTGTACTTGCCGTTAAGTATCGTCATAAAAATGAAAAGGGGGAAATGAACGGTGGTCCAATGTATTACATTGAACGCGGTTTAGGCCCTAAATGGAAATGGTTAGCTGTGCTCTTTGCGTTGTTTGGAACACTTGCATCCTTTGGTATTGGCAGTTCTGTTCAATCGAATACAGTAGCACTAGCAGTAGAGAATAGTTTAGGTATTGAAACATGGATAACTGCAATTGCCATTACTGCATTTTCTGCACTTGTCATCTTGGGTGGTATCAAAACCATTGCTAAAGCTTCGTCAATCATTGTTCCCATTATGGCATTAGGATATGTCATTGGTGGTCTAATTATCATTTTAAACAATACCCATTTAATTCTTCCTGCCTTAGAAATGATTTTCACCTATGCCTTTACAGGTGAAGCTGCTGCTGGCGGTGCGATTGGTGCTGCGATTCGTTACGGTGTGGCTCGTGGTGTTTTTTCAAACGAAGCAGGTATGGGTTCTGCACCGATTGCTGCCGCTGCTGCACAAACAGATCACCCTGCGCGTCAAGGTTTAGTTTCTATGACAGGAACATTTCTCGATACGATTATCGTCTGTTCAATCACAGGTATTGTATTGGTAATGGGATTCATCATGGCTGGAAATAGCTTTGGTGATCAAACGGGTGCTGTGCTGACGATTAGCGTATTTGACCAACTCCTTCCAGGTTTTGGTGGCTGGGTGGTGACATTTGGTATTATTTTCTTCGCCTATTCAACCATTTTAGGTTGGAGCTATTATGGTGAAAAATGTTGCACCTATCTATTAGGTGAAAAATCAGTATTGATCTATCGCCTGATCTATATCGCTTCGGTATTTATTGGCTGTGTTGTGACGCTTGATCTTGTTTGGTTATTTGCCGATACCTTCAATGGTTTAATGGCTGCACCAAACTGTATCGCACTCTTGCTTCTTTCTAGTGTGATTGTGAAGGAATCAAAAGACTTCATTGCTCGACGTAAAACTGGCGAGCTGTACTAAGCCGACACCAGACTCCAAAACTACAATCTTAACTATAATGTATTAAATTAAAGCCACTTTTAAAAAGTGGCTTTTTTAATTAAGAGAACTTAAATCGGTTTAAAATCACTATTTTTTAAGAAGGCTTACCCGCCCAAAGTTGTTCATCTAATTCAGACACTTTTCGCTCTGCTTCAATTTCCAAAGCAAGCTCCAATGACAAAACAAAGAAGAGAACACCCTCAATCATCATATTGCCTTGATCATCTTCTAAATACAGACTTAATTCACGATATGCAGGGTTAGATTCATCATAAGGTAGATCAATATAAATATCCCCCGCATAAGTATCAACGAGGCCTTCTTGCTCTAGACCCATGCATAGATCATAGCCAATACCATGATCCTCAAGCCAAGCGATCACAATATCTCGAACTGAATCAGTGTCTTCCTCACCCTCTTCACTGAATTCATAATGCTCAAAATGAATAAATAACACATCACGATTTTTTTCACGCGCTATCGCATCAATATGTTTCAGTAATTGTGGCATGACGTGTTCCATTCAAATTAGTCTAATCACCATTATAGTTCGTATGTTATGAGATGACAGCCATAATTGATCAAAGCGACATAGATTGTCTCAATCTTCTTTTTTAAAATTGAAAGACTTTGTTTTCACTAACATTCAACGCTATGCTGTAAAAACCAATTTGCTTTATTTTTTTTGAATCTATGGCTAAAGCTAAAAGTGTCTATCGCTGTGAACAATGTGGTGCAGATCATCCCAAATGGTCTGGTCAATGCGCTGAATGTGGTGCATGGAATAGCTTATTAGAAGTTACTATCGCTCCTGCGGTCACACATCGAGCGCAACCTAAAACAGGTGGCTATGCAGGTCAAGCCTCAGCTATTACCACGCTCAATCAAATTTCTGTATCTCATGAAACTCGTTTACAAACAGGAATCAGCGAGTTTGATCGTGTGCTTGGTGGTGGATTGGTTACTGGTTCGGTAGTGTTGATTGGTGGTGACCCTGGCATTGGTAAATCTACTATTTTGCTACAAACAGCAACACATATGGCTTCTGCAAAAAGCTCTGCGCTTTATGTCACTGGTGAGGAATCACTTTCGCAGGTTGCATTACGAGCACAGCGTTTAGACCTCCCTACAGACCATTTAAAAGTCATGGCTGAAACATGTGTTGAACGTATCTGTGAAGTCTTAGCTCAAGTTCGCCCTGCGGTTGCCATTTTAGATTCTATTCAAACGCTGTATACCGAAACACTTCAATCTGCCCCGGGTGGGGTTTCTCAAATTCGTGAGTCTGCCGCACTATTAACCCGCTTTGCCAAAAACAGTGGCACTGCATTATTCCTTGTTGGACATGTCACTAAAGAAGGTGCTTTAGCAGGCCCACGTGTTTTAGAACATATGGTCGATTGTGTCCTATATTTTGAAGGACAATCTGATTCACGTTACCGAATGATTCGTGCTGTGAAAAACCGTTTTGGTGCGGTGAATGAACTGGGTGTGTTTGGTATGACGGATAAAGGATTGAAAGAGGTTTCAAATCCTTCTGCCATTTTCCTCAGTCGTTATGATGAAGCCATTCCAGGTTCAGTGGTGATGATCAGTCGTGAAGGCACTCGCCCTCTTTTAGTCGAAGTTCAAGCCTTGGTGGATGACGCCCATGGACAACCACGACGTGTTGCACTGGGCTTAGATCAAAACCGATTAAACATGCTACTTGCTGTGATGCACCGTCATGGGGGTGTTCAAACCTCTGGTCAAGATGTCTATGTCAATGTGGTTGGGGGTTTAAAAATCACAGAAACGGGTTCAGACTTGGCTGTGCTTTTGGCGTGTGCATCCAGTTTACGCTCTAAAGCGCTACCGCAACAATTGGCAGTTTTTGGTGAAGTTGGACTATCAGGTGAAATTCGTCCTGTGCCAAATGGTCAAGAACGTTTAAAAGAAGCGATTAAACATGGCTTTAAATACATTATTGTCCCTCGAGGCAATGCCCCTCAAAAAAGTATTAGCGGTGTCACAATTATTTCAGTTGCACGTTTGCATGAAGCACTCAATGAAGCGATGCAGTTAACTGATGAACTCACTTAATCATTACAAAATATTTTAAAAAAAATTTATTGAAATATTGTGAATATTGATTGAAAAAACAGTAAAAAGACTGCATATATACAGTCTAACAAATTCACTTTTAAGTTTAGGAAGAAATAGATGGAAGTTCGACAGCGTGGTTTGGTTACAGCCATTTTAGCTGCAACATTATTGGTTGCTCCTTTTGCGGAAGCGAAACGTGCCGGTGGCGGTAAAAGTCATGGTATGAACCGTTCTGCTGCACCTAGCCAATCTTACCAACAACCTCGTCAAGCTACTCCAGCTCAACAACCTGCCGCTCCAGCGACTGCACCTCAAAAATCAGGTCCAGGCGTAGGTGGTATGGTGGCTGCGGGTGTTGCAGGTGCTGCGATTGGTGCAGTAGCTGCGAATGCGATGGCTGACGATACAGCGCCAGCAAGCCAAGCTCAAGTCGCTGAAGAGCAAAAAGAAGAAGGTGGGATCCCGAGTTGGATCTGGATTCTTTTAATTGCTGGTGCTGCATTCTTCATCTTCCGTAAATTCGGAGCAAAAAAAAAATTAGCAGCGAATAACCCGTATGCACCAAATAGTGCAGGTCCAACATCTGCACCATTTGGTCAAACCAATGCACCACGCTCTACAGGCGATAACAGCAACATCTTCGGTCAAAACGTAGGTGGAAATACTGCGAATAATGCTCCTTTCGGTGCTACACCTGTAAACAACGCACCTTTTGGTTCGGCTTATACCAACAGTGGTAGTCAGCTTCCTGATGGTACTGAACCTGCTGCGTTTTTGCGTATTGCACGTCAGCGTTTTAACCATATTCAATCCATGAATACTGCAAGCAACATTAGTGAAATTCAGCGTTATTTAACACCTGATCTTTATTCATCAATGTATCAAGACATCATGGCCAACCAAGATCAAGATGTTGCAGAGTTTTCAAACTTGAATGCGATGGTTGCTGATACTGCAACTGAAAATGGTCAGTATGTTGTAAGCGTGCGTTTTACAGGTACTGTCAGTGAAGACTTAAACAGCTTGCCTCAACCATTTGCAGAAGTTTGGCATTTTGTTAAACCTGCTGGTTCAACGCAGGATTGGTTAGTGGCTGGTATTCAGCAAGAAAGCTAATTTCTAATTGGTTCAAAAAAAACCAGTGACTCGTCACTGGTTTTTTTATTTAAGAATTTAAGTTTTTAAATATTGATCAATGACTCTCAAAAATTATGATTCATTTAATGCAAATGCCACCAATGCATTAACATGCAATTCTGTTGTATCAAAAACAGGAATATTTAAATCTTCTTGTTGTATCAGTAACCCTATCTCAGTACATCCTAAAATGATGCCCTCTGTTCCATCATTGATCATGGTATGGATAATTTTAAGAAATTCTTTTTTGGATTCTGCTCGTACTATGCCTTGGCACAACTCATTAAAAATAATCTGATGAACATTTAATCTTTCTTTAGAGTTTGGAACAATAACTTCAATATTCTTTTCAATAAACTTGGAAATATAAAAATCTTGCTCCATGGTAAATTGAGTCCCTAAAAGCCCAATTTTCTTTAAAGCTTGACTTTGAATTGCACTAATCGTTGGATCTGCAATATGCATCAAAGGAATCGAACATTGTTTTTGAATATCAGTTGCGACTTTATGCATAGTATTGGTACACAAACCAATCACATCTACTTCCGCAACTTCTAGCTTATGAGCGATATTCGCTAAATATGTAGCAGCTTCATCCCATTTACTTTCTCGTTGAAACTGTTCAATGATTTGAAAATTGACACTGTACAGAATAATTTGCGCTGAATTTAGCCCACCTCGCTTTGCTTGAATTTGCCGATTAATCTTTTGATAATATAAATCTGTCGACTCCCAACTCATCCCACCAATTAATCCTATTGTTTTCATTTTATTGCTTTGTATTCCATAGATGGTTTTATACTAATGAATAATTTAATTATTCGCATAGCATTTTGAATCAAAAAAACCCTCCAGAGAGGGTTTTTTTATTTTAATATATAGACGATTAACGTTGCGGCAATGGGATGAATTGTGAATCATCCGAATGTTGAACTTTACGCTCTCCCACAACAACATCTACATCCATAGGTTGTTCATTACGAATGATCGAAATTTTAATCGTGGTCTTGGGTGCTTGTAGCGCAACATAATTAATTAGATGTGATGATGAACTAATCACTTCACCATTCACTTGCATAATTTTGTCGCCAACTTTCAAACCCGCCCCAGCAGCTGGGCCATTCTGAAGTACATCAGCAATCACTACACCCATTTCACGTGGTTTAAGTACATCCTCTTGATTAGGTGGAACCAAACTAATCCCTAGCCATCCACGAATGACGCGACCATCTTTCAAAATCGCATTCATGACTTGCTGACAGATCTTCGCTGGAATCGCAAAACCGATCCCCATTGAACCACCAGATTGCGAGAAGATTGCGGTATTAACACCGATCAGGTTACCTGCCACATCAATCAAAGCACCACCCGAATTACCTGGGTTAATTGCAGCATCGGTTTGAATGAAGTCCTCATAGGTATTGATCCCTA
Organism: Acinetobacter sp. CY73; assembly: GCF_059515865.1. Classification (NCBI taxonomy): domain Bacteria; kingdom Pseudomonadati; phylum Pseudomonadota; class Gammaproteobacteria; order Moraxellales; family Moraxellaceae; genus Acinetobacter; species Acinetobacter sp. CY73. The sequence goes on from NZ_JCAKMZ010000004.1 coordinate 80,886, forward strand.
AATCAGAGCGACCTGTCGCAGAAATAATTCCTTGAGTAACCGTTTGCCCTACACCGAATGGATTACCAATCGCAAGGACGACATCCCCTACTTCATTACCACTTAATTTGAATGGCAATACCGGCAATTTATCCAGTTCAATTTTAATCACTGCCAAATCACTTTCAGGATCTGTACCAATCACTTTGGCAACAGCACGTCTGCCATCCTGTAACGCGACTACAATTTGGTCAGCCTGAGCAATCACATGATTGTTGGTCAAAATATATCCATCTGGACGAACAATGACACCCGAACCTAAACTATTCTCATTCGGGCCTTGTTTGAATTGTTCTGGTAATTGATCTCCGAAAAACTCTCTGAACATAGGATCATTGAGCACTGGATGATTCATTTGTTTAACTTTCTGCGTGGTGAAAATATTGACCACGGCTGGCGCTGCCACTTTAACCGCAGCACTATACGACACCACTCCACCTGAACGCGAAGTGTCCACCAAAGGCTTAACTTTTTCAGCAGGCATTTTTACCCCATCAGCTGCTATTGGCGCTTTCGGCTGATGTACCTTCTGCCAAGTAACAAAACTGATAATCACAATAATGAGTAACACCCATGGTAACCATGTAAAGGACCGGCGCACTTGATTTACCTCTAAGAATTATTTAATTTATTGATGCGAAAGCATTTTCTATTTGCTTATTGTAATCAAAATTGCCACTTATACATAAATTTCACAAAAGACTTTTGTTCAGCTTTAGTTACAATAAAAAATATGTTTTGATTTACTCAATATCTTAGCTTTTTGGACATTTATGGCAACGTTAAACGAGATTATTCAATGGTGCGATCAAAACCTGAAATCGCCCGAATTTAAAGACTATGCACCCAATGGACTGCAGATTGAAGGCAAACCCGAGGTTAAAAAAATTCTCTGTGCGGTGACTGCATCCCAAACTGCAATCGAAGCGGCCATTGCATATGGCGCTGACATGCTACTGGTACATCATGGTTACTTTTGGAAAGGCGAGCCCTACCCCATTACAGGTATGCGTGGAAAAAGAATCAAAAGCCTCATTCAAAATGATATTTCTCTGGTCGGATATCACTTACCTTTAGATAGTCACCCTACTTTAGGTAATAACGCTGCCATTGCCGACTTACTCGAACTGCGAAATCTTGAACAACTTGATCCGACTGAGCGACATCCAATTGGGAATATCGGCTATTTAAAGCAAGCAATGTCACCTGAAGCATTTAAAACGTATGTTTCTGAACGTTTAGGCTTTGATGCAATCCATTTACCTTCGGACAAAACATCTATTTACAAAGTAGGTTTCTGTACAGGAGGCGCGCAAGATTACATTTATAAAGCTGCTGATCAAAATTGTGATGCTTATATTTCAGGTGAAGTCAGTGAACGCACCTTTTATCAGGCGCAAGAATTGAATGTGCATTATTATGCTTGTGGTCACCATGCTACTGAAAAATATGGCGTTCAGCGTTTAGCCAAAGCTATTTCAGAACAGTTTAATATTGAGTATAGTTATTTCGAATTAAATAACCCGATTTAATTTCATCTAGACTGCGTTTGGCATTTTTCTTTATACGTATAAATTCGGGCTTTATTCTGTATTGTTATTTATAAGCAATGCGCAATTTGCCCTCAGAATCTATTACAATAAAGCCACTTAATGTCAAAACCCAGCACAATGCAAGGAATTGAAAACATGACAACGATTACTTTACCGGCTTTACCATACGGTTACGAAGATCTTGCTCCACACATCAGCAAAGAAACTTTAGAATTCCATCATGACAAGCATCACAATACTTATGTTGTTAACTTAAACAACTTAATTAAAGGTACTGATCTTGAAGGCAAAACTTTAGAAGAAATCATTGAAGCTTCTGCTGGTGATGCATCTAAAGCAGGGATTTTCAACAATGCTGCTCAAGTTTGGAACCATACATTCTACTGGAACTGTATGGCTAAAAACGGCGGCGGTAAAGCAACTGGCGCTTTAGCTGCTAAAATTGATGAAGCGTTCGGTTCTTATGAAAAATTCGCTGAAGAATTTGCTGCTGCTGCAACAACTCAGTTCGGTTCAGGTTGGGCGTGGTTAGTTGCTGATGAAGTAAACGGTAACTTATCTATTCTTAAAACTTCAAATGCTGATACTCCACTTGCTCATGGCAAAGTTGCAGTATTAACAATCGATGTTTGGGAACATGCTTACTACATCGATTTCCGTAATGCACGTCCTGTTTACATCAAAACTTTCTTAGAAAGCCTTGTAAACTGGGATTACGCTAACGCGAAATATGCTGGTCAAGAAGCTGGCGTAGAGAAATAAGGTTTTCTTAAAGCCTGATTTCTAGTTTAAAAAATCACCCTTTATGGGTGATTTTTTATTTTTTGGTGCAGATCTGAATATTTATAAAGCAATCGTACACTTTCTTTGAATTAAGCTGTTGACCTTATTGGTTTTCATCTCTAAAATCCGCATCAGATTCTCCAATAGCTCAGTCGGTAGAGCGACGGACTGTTAATCCGCAGGTCCCTGGTTCGAGCCCAGGTTGGAGAGCCATCTATTCTTCCATAGCTCAGTTGGTAGAGCGACGGACTGTTAATCCGCAGGTCCCTGGTTCGAGCCCAGGTGGAAGAGCCAGATTCTAAAAAGCCCACTCATGATGAAGTGGGCTTTTTTTATGACAAGCTTAAAAGATCATGAAAATCTAATTATTAATAAAAATACTGAAACCTCATGTCTACTCATAAACATATTTTTTAACTTTAAAAAGTTCAATCAAAATTGGTATTACCTATTTTTATACTTGTCCATTGTTTTGTGTGCTTTATATAATTAAATAAAATCGTGAATCAAAGATCGGTAATCACGGAATAATATGAAATGCTTTTTGGCAGCAAAAACAAGATAAGGGAGCCGCATTGAAATCATGCAAATTCGCCTATTACCTCAAAAATATCATTTAATCTATTTTAAATTTTCAATTAGATGACACTTTAAAAAAAGCTGACCATTCGATTAAAAATCAAATCATTGAACCGTGGCATCAAAGAAATGAACAAGAAATAAACCATTATTTAAATGTTAAAAATACGAATAATCAACAACATAAAAATTCAATTCCCCCAAAAAAGCGAAGATTAGCTTCGTTCTCTCTCATAAATACCCACGATCCTTCGCGTCATACAAGTACATATTTAAAGCACTACGAAATAAAACCAATTTCATAGTTGCAATCACTTGCGCATCACTACCTACAGATAAGCATTGAAAATAAGGACTATCCATTGATTTAAATTGGACAGTTGAAAACTCATCAAAATTTAGTGGTATCGAAAATTCGAGACTATCGTCCATTAATTCCAAAATATAGTTTTCATCACTTCGACTGACAACCGCATACTCAGATTTCACATTGATTTCATTTTCACCTAAAGCCACACCAGTATTTCCAGCCCCTGTTTCATGTACACTAAAATTATCTTGAATATACTCGACTAAGGTTCGTACACTGAGCTCTTGACCATTTTGTGTAGGGAACATTTCATACACTTCATCCCATTCTTTTTCACGAAGTAATTCAGCGATTAAAATCTTCACATCTTTATTTACCATTTACTCACCCTAACAATTTATTTTTAGTAATAGCACAAGAATGCCTTGGCACCAACAAAAATTGAGTACACTCGATACAATTAAAATCCTCAAAACATTCAAGTTATAATTTTCATAAAATTTGTTCATTCTTGCAAATACTGATCAAATATTTATCAAACAATACTTTTTAATGTGGAATTTAGCAATTTATCCTTGACCCATTTACTTTTCATCCCTAGAATGCGTACCAGATTCTCCAATAGCTCAGTCGGTAGAGCGACGGACTGTTAATCCGCAGGTCCCTGGTTCGAGCCCAGGTTGGAGAGCCAAGATTCTAAAAACCCACTCATCGAGTGGGTTTTTTCTTATCTACTTATTAGAAATTTCGTTCGTGTTCGATTCTAGTCAAATTACTTTCTTTATCATTGGGTGTATTGCGAGTCTTGCATTACTAACTATTTTCCTACAACAGCTATATCGCCCTAAGCAAAAATATTATGCAAAGCGCATCATCACACGTTATGAAACTAAAATGTTTTATCGGCTAAAAGAAGCTTTTCCACAATATCATGTGATGGCGCAAGTGGCTTTTAGCGCACTCATCACCAATGATCATTTAAAAATTCGATCCAAATTTAATCGTAAAGTCACTGACTTTGTATTATTAGATCAAGAATTAAAAGTCATCGCGATTATTGAACTTGACGATCCATCGCATATCGGTAAAGAAGTTGAAGATGCACAACGTGATGCGATGCTATATGAAGCGGGATATCAGGTTTATCGTTATACAGATATCCCAACAATTAAAGTTTTAAGAAAAGATATTGTCTCGTGATTTTATTCTAGTATCTGTGCTGTAGAAGTTGCTTGTTGATGTACCAATGTAGCATCAGATTTAGCTTTATCGGTGATATGCTGCGCTTGTTCTGCACGTAAGCGATCATATTCAGCCTTATTTTTAGCATCACTTTGAATAGCCATAAATGCAATCGCGATAATGATGGCAGGAATCATCATTCCTATCACCCCGAATATAAATGCTTTAGGGATTTTTTGAGATTGAGACATGCCGTTTGCCCTTAACTGCTTGAACAGAAGAAATATAGATCTCGTCAGCCTGAACTTATATTGAAGATCATGTAGTCTCCCTATAGGTCTCAGCTTAGCCTTCGAATTATACACATTCGTCATGACAAATCACTTTCGATTTCCATACACGAATATTACTCAGAGTTAAAAGGTGATAAAAAGGTTTAAAATGACTATACACGCTCAATGCCTATTTAAACTCTTCAATGAAAAGCAAATGATCAGGAGCAATCAAAGCGTCAAAGATTGATCTTTAGTTTGCCACATCGGCTGCCTTTCTTTCATAAACATCAATATACAAAAAAGAGGAACTATGCCCTCTTTTTAGACCTATACCATACTTATGCAGTCATGATTAATTCAACTACTGAGCCGGCATATTTTTTTGAATAAACGCAACAACTTCAGCATTTCTTTTGACAATTGCCTCGGTATGACTTGCATCTGCTACAATTTCAAGGAGTACTTTAGGATTAGATTTTAAGTCCTCATTGAGTTTACGAACCAGCTCTGCCGTTACTTGATAAGGTACTGCTGTATCTTTTTCACCTTGTACCACATAAATCGGCTTATTCATGGTCTTGGTTGCAGGCTGGTTTTCAATTAAGAATTTAGCAATCACGGGATCCTTCTCAAAACCAGCTTTAAGCCCTGGGTAATCCATAATTTTTTTATCAGGATTACTCAACTTAAACTTAGTAATATCAGCCATGAATGCGCCCATTAATGGCTCCAAACACAAGCCATTCTCACCCGTGGTTCCTTCAGCTTTTTCTGCAATCAGTTTTGCGTCATCCTGAAAAATCTGACTCAAGTCAAATTGAGGTTCATAGGCTTTAATCCCTACTCCCGTTAGTGCCGCATAAGCCAATAGCTCTGCATATACAGCTATAGACGCGCCAACAGGATAAGGGTACGCATCACCCACCCCTTCGCCAGCTTCAATTCCTGCAATCGCCTGAGGGGCGACTTGAGTGATGATATAACCCAAGCTTGATGCAGGTGCGGTTGCTACAGCACCTTTGAAGTTAGGATTTTGATTTGCATGTTCAGCAATGCCCAATGACGCATGTCCACCTTGAGATTGACCAATCGACATCCATGACGTACTCAGCTCATTTTTGTACTTCTCCTGAACCGCTTTAACAGCATATAACGCAGAGTTTGCAGCACTGTCTAAGTTGAGGTAAGGATGTATCCCTGGTGTTCCTAAACCTTCGTGATCAGGTGCGACGATCACATAACCTGCCGCTAGAAGACTTTTGGCTAGGATTTCAAACCTTTCATGGAATACATTATTACTTGGTGCACAACTGTCGCCAATCCCCGTTGTTCCATGCGCCCAAACCACAGTCTTCCACCCACCTGCAGGCTGGGGTGTCTTAGGAAACATCACCAATGCTGTTGCTTTTGATGTCTTACCTTGAACATTGGGCATAAGATACGTCATGATATTAATCTGTGAGGCCTCATCTAATGAGTCCAGCTGATACTTCACTTCAGATTGATATACCGAGGGCATTTGCTGATAGTCTTTGTGATCATCGTCATCGTTACATGCTGTCAATAACAATATAGATGAACACATCAAGGCGATCAGTGATCGTTGAAATACCTTTTTCATTATTAAATCCTTTTCTTATATTTTTCAAAGCCATTTTGGCTTGTTTTAATTAAGCATAAAAAAAAGCATCTGGCTAGGATGCTTTTATTCAAAAAACCAAAAATTATAAGGTAGCGATGAATATGCCGATAAAAATCATCAGTCCCACCCATCGGTTATGTCTAAATGCCCAGAAACACTGTTGAGGATTTTTATCACGTGTTCGTGTCCATTGATAAATAAAATCCATTGCAACAACCAACAACGCAAGCCCCCCAAATGGAATGATTAAACCTTCCAACCAGAGTGCAGAACCCAATAAAATTAGACTGAACAACTGCAATATTGAAATGATTTGAATATCAAATCGCCCAAACAAGATCGCGGTAGATTTCACACCAATTTTTAAATCATCCTCACGATCAGTTATCGCATATTGAGTATCATATGCCACTGTCCACGCCAAATTACCAAAATAAAGCAACCAACATGTCAAATCAGGCGTTTGCCCAACGGCGGTATACGCCATAGGAATAGACCATGAAAATGCTGCGCCTAAAAACACTTGTGGCAAGTGAGTGTAGCGTTTCATAAATGGATAAATGAAAGCTAAAGATAATGCCCCAAAAGACCAATAAAACGTTTCAATCGGCAAGAAAAACAACATACACGCACTGGCGAATACGAGTGCTAAAAATACGTAGATTGCTTCCCTTGCTCGAATCACACCTGTTGCCAATGGACGAGTTTTAGTTCGCTCTACGGCACCATCTACCTTGCGATCTGCAAAATCATTGATGGCACAGCCAGCGGCACGCATAAATACTGTCCCGAGAATCATCGGAATCAGTATTGGCAAACTAGGTGTACCCGAGTTCGCAATCCACAATGCCCACATGGTTGGCCAAAATACCAGTTCAGTACCAATCGGCTTATCAAAACGACATAAATAATAGTAGGCTTCTAAGCGTTCACGCCAAGTGATACTCTGCGTCACAGTCATTCGTCTTTAACCACATTTAATTAAGTTTTTTGTTGTATAAATCGTTCAAAACTCTGTAAAAAAGTTTCTTGAACAATAAATTTACACCCATGCCAAGTATAACAGCTCTGACGGGTCCAACCATCTTCAAGCAAGATCACACGACGATCACATGCGGGTTGAGTCCGTTGAAACAAAAATAATCCTATAGGCTTAGTACCAATGTGCTGAAATATTCGCGCTTTTTTTTGCAAACTTAAGATTGGAAAAATACTTTTTGCCTTCACCCAAGGCCGTTCTTCACAACCGTAAAGATAACTCTCTCGCACCCATGAAGTATGATGCTTGGGCATTTGCATCCATTTGGCATCTTGAAAACTTAATCTTTGAAAGTGCTCTTTAACAGGTTGAACTCTAAATGATCCGTTTGCTAGATCTGTCAATTGCTGAGTCAATGATCCAGATGCACTTAGCCAAGGACTTAGTTGTTTTGGAATATGCTGCATAAATCACTCATTGGCTAATTTTAAAACTTCATCAAATCAATACATTTAAACCATAATATTTCAATGACTAAGCATTGTCTGTTTTAGCAATCACTTGAAATTGACCTTGTGGTGATTTAATCAAAATCAAACCTTCAGCACTGATATAAAAGCTTTTTGGATAATCAAAACTTAAAGCCAATTCTGGATTTTTCAATTCTATAAATTCAGCTTGCTTATATCCCTCAATCGTTCGCCCTATTTCTATATAAATTACTTCTGAAAAATTCAACTTAAAACCTTTTTCATGATCTTGTGGATCAACCCAAGGAAAAAATCCTGTATGTTTTTTACGTGGTTTTGCCATGACAACTCAATTTATTAATCAATGCATTATCTTAACTCAACAATACGCGAGATTAAAAAAACCCGCGACATGCGCGGGTTCTTTTTATAGTGTTATTTAAAAATAAATTACAGGCTGTAGTACATGTCAAATTCAACTGGGTGAGTTGTCGTGTTCAAACGACGAACTTCTTCAGTTTTAAGCTCGATATAAGCATCCAACATTTCTTTAGTGAACACGCCACCTTTAAGCAGGTAGTCATGATCCGCTTGAAGTGCTTCAAGCGCCATATCCAAGCTATGCGCAACGGTTGGGATTTTTGCTTCTTCTTCAGGAGGAAGATCGTACAAGTTTTTATCCGCAGCTTCACCTGGGTGAATCTTATTTTGAATACCGTCGATACCCGCCATCAATAATGCTGCGAAACCTAAGTACGGGTTCATCATTGGATCAGGGAAGCGTGCTTCGATACGTTTGCCTTTCGGGCTAGAAACATAAGGAATACGGATAGATGCAGAACGGTTACGCGCTGAGTAAGCCAACATAATTGGTGCTTCATAATGTGGCACTAAACGCTTGTACGAGTTCGTAGAAGGGTTAGTAATTGCATTCAATGAACGCGCATGCTTGATCACGCCACCGATGAAATACAATGCCATTTCTGACAAACCTGCATATTCATCACCAGCAAACAAGTTCTTGCCATCTTTTGAGATCGACATATGCACGTGCATACCAGAACCATTATCGCCAACCATTGGTTTAGGCATAAACGTCGCAGTTTTCGCATATTGGTGCGCAACGTTCCAAACAGCATATTTAAACTGTTGCACTTCGTCCGCTTTACGCACCATGGTATTGAAACTCACACCAATTTCTAATTGGCAAGATGCAACTTCGTGGTGATGAACTTCTACACGACCAGGTCCCATGATGTCTTCAATTTTTGCACACATTTCTGCACGCATATCATGTGAAGAATCTACCGGAGGAACTGGGAAGTAACCGCCTTTAACATGTGGACGATGCCCTGAGTTACCACCTTCGTAATCTTTGTTCGTAGACCAAGCAGCTTCTTCAGCGATCAATGTATGGCGAGCGCCAGACATGTCGATTTCCCATTTAACTTCATCAAATACGAAGAATTCTGGTTCTGGACCGAAGAATGCTGTATCACCAATACCTGTAGATTTTAAATATTCTTCAGCACGGCGAGCAATCGAACGTGGATCACGATCATAACCTTGACCTGTAGATGGTTCGATAACGTCACAAGTCACAACAACTGTAGGCTCAGCGAAGAACGGGTCGATAAAACCAGTTTCAGCATCCGGGCGTAAAATCATGTCAGACGCTTCAATACCTTTCCAACCTGCAATTGATGAACCATCGAACATTTTACCGTCTTCGAATGAGTCTTCATCGATTGTGTCAGCGGGGTAAGTCACGTGTTGCTCTTTACCCTTAGTATCAGTAAAGCGAAAATCGACCCATTTTGCGCCACTTTCTTGTATGAGTTGAAGGACCTTGTTCGCCATGCTCATTTGCTCCAATGAATTTTTTGTTGCACTTTCAAGTGCGTGTTAGAAGTTGATATAGCTTAAGCAATTCTCATACCAACTTTCACAAATAAATCTAAAATCTTGAAATCCTTATGAGAAAACGAGCTTAGACTATTTGCTAATGTCTTTATTATACTGTGTCAAAAAGTAAATGCACCATATTCACACATAGAACTATATTTATATTTTTAAGAAAATTATGCTGCACCATTTTAGTGCATTTTACACCTCTAAAAAGAGCTTAAGGCCCCGTTAGGCTCAATGTAAGTCCACTTTGAGAAAAAAATAAATCCTTCAGTCAACATTTACCCATTATCTATTGATTATTTAAATCTTCTTTAGCCCGAATCAAGGCTAATCTTTTTTATTCAAGACTATGAAATAAATTTAATTTTTGGTTCATTTGAATCCAATTTTGGTGCCACCAAATCAAATCATAGATTTTTTCATAATTAAAATACTGAATCGGTCTCAAAATGAAAAATCTTACTTCCTTAACCAGAATTCGGATTTTTAAACATGATCAGACGGAATCTCAATTAAAATAGAAAATAATCATCTTTGATTTCTTTGCGTATTTATTATTGTTTATTGCACCAAATCGGAGAGATTTTTCTAAAGATACTGCACTTCAGCACGTGCAATAAGCACTTCAACTAATAACAGAACATCATCTTTTACACGTGCATCTACTGCAAAAATTGGTAAGTGAATATTATTCATATCCATCCAATTTCGGTATTTTTTTAACAACTGTTGTGAGTCTTCATCAACATGAGTAATTCCAATGACTAGATTTGAAATAAATTTACTAAAAGTTTCAAAGTAATACGCTAAGTCATCTAGAGCTGAGCGGCTAGAATGATCAATCAGTATGATCGCGCCAATAGCCCCTTCACAGATGACGGGCCACATAAAATCAAAGCGTTCCTGACCCGGTGTCCCATACAAACCGACAGTAATATCATCTTCGATTTGGATTTCTCCATAATCAATTCCAACAGTTGTCAAAGCTTTGCTGTGTGCATCCTGATCTGTGTTTAATGCTTCTGTGGAAAGAACCTTTGTTTCAGAAATGGACTGAATTGCCTCAGATTTACCAGCCCCCATTTTTCCACCAAATACAATCTTATATTGTTGTAGAATCATCTTGGTCCCCTAAGCTCTTAATAAAATTCGATCAAAATATTATGAATAATTGGAATCTTTTAAATTCCTAGTTTTTTTCTCAACTTACCAAAAAAACCTTTAATCACACCTTGTTTTTCCACAACCTGTTCAGAGATAAATTGCGCTTGCTCTTCATCAATTTCTTTGAGTATTTGCGTGATTAAACCAATGGAAACAAATTTTTCAATGATTTCAGCAGATAATCCCAATTTTTTTTCTACATGCTTAATATTACTTCCACGCTCAAAGCACGCTGCTATTTTAAAAATTTGTGTACGCTCTCTGACTGAATTACTGTGTGGCCAGTACTGTAACTTATAATATTTTTGCGTGTTTTTTACCTGTATCAACCGATTAGAAGACCACATCATATTCCACAAAAAAGATCGCAAATCGTTGCCTTGGGTCAAGCTCACATTTTGCATCATTTGCATGGTGGCATAGGTATAATTTAAGGTTTCATCGGTACCATCAATTTTCCGAGATGGATCTAACCAAATTTGTTCTGAACGAGTATTTACCAATCCTATAGGGCCATTAGAATCAAAAACTTGTAGGTTTCCGTTTCGCTCGTTTAGCAATTCTTCTAAAATTTTTGAGATTTCAAACTGTTTTTGAGTGACTTCTTTACTCAACTTTTGATTAAGCGGAACTTTGGCATAACGGTCCTTGAACCAGATTCTCACCTGATCATTTTCAGTAAAGGGTAAATACAGGGTGTCATTCACAATCGATCCCGATCTTTCTGCTTGAGTAATCAAGCGTAAATACGGGAGCTGTTTGGAACTCACCAGATTTTGAATGGTTGGTGAACCAAAAAACATATCATTCACCAATAAAATTTCTAGCTGCGGATCACCAATATTAACCCAAGAAATTTTGAACAGATCTTCGAACATACTGCTTAATTTATATTTAAAATTCTCCAGCACATTCAGGCTCAAACCAAAGACTGCAATTTTGATCTGTTCTTTCATTCAACCCTCTCATTTTAATAACGATAAAATGTAAAATTTAAAAACAACTCTAACTAGAGCCGACGTATCTTTGTAAAAAATATTCATCTAACTAGATCTATGAATTATTTTTTAAGCATATAAATGATGATTTATCACTCTATGTTTAAACTCGAATATAGCATTTGTTTCGAAACTTTATAACTCAAAATTGACGAAATTTAGTTTTCATTTTCAATCAGATAGGATCTAATGCATATTATTTAGATACAGTTAAATATCAATTAAACACACATTTATAAATTGTTTGAAAAATACTGTTTTGATCATCTTGAATATGCAGTGAGGTGCGTCATTTTTAAAAGTTGCAACTGTGATCAGTAAAACTTAATTTTTAAACTGATTATATTTAATTTTTTGCTATGATGGCGCTATATCCATTTCTTACATGGACATTCTTCAAATGAATGTTAAACGTTATGCCATGGATAGCAAACGGATTATAAAGCACAATTCAGTGCATAAATTTCAATAGGTTAGTAGGTTCAGTCTCATGCTCTTAATGATAGACAATTACGATAGCTTTACTTATAACATCGTCCAATATTTCGGCGAGTTAGATCAACAAGTAAAAGTTGTTCGGAATGATCAAGTCACATTAGAAGAAATTGAGCGATGGCAACCGAAATACATCGTGATTGGTCCTGGTCCATGTTCCCCTTCTGAAGCAGGGATTTCGATTCCTGTGATTCAGCATTTTGCAGGAAAGATTCCACTTTTAGGTGTTTGTCTTGGTCATCAAGCGATTGGGCAAGCTTTTGGTGGTGATATCATTCGTGCAAAAACAGTGATGCATGGTCGTCTTTCAGATATGTATCATTCAAATACTGGTATTTTCAGTAATTTACCTTCTCCATTTGCTGCAACGCGTTATCACTCTTTGGTGATTGATCAGGCGACTGTACCGGAATGCCTAGAGGTCACATGCTGGACCAATCAAGCCAATGGTTCGATGGAAGAAATTATGGGTGTGAAACATAAGACATTGCCTATTGAAGGCGTGCAGTATCACCCAGAGTCAATTCTCAGTGAACACGGTCATCAAGTCTTTAAAAACTTTTTAGAAATTTACGCTTAGATAGAGTGCGAAACAGATTATGAACATGCAACAAGCTTTAAATAACATCACTAAAAATATCGAACTCACTCAACCGCAAATGGAAGACGTGATGCGTATCATCATGAATGGTGAAGCCACTGATGCCCAAATTGGCGCTTTGATGATGGGACTTCGCCAAAAAGGTGAAAGTATTGATGAAATCACCGCAGCAGCACGTGTGATGCGCGAATTTGCCATCAAGATTGATGTCAGCGATGTACCCTACTTGGTTGATATCGTGGGTACAGGTGGTGACGGTCAAAACTTGTTTAACGTATCGACGGCGTCTGCTTTTGTCATCGCAGCCGCTGGTGCAACTATTGCAAAGCATGGCAACCGTGGTGTTTCAACCAAATCAGGCTCTTCTGATCTGCTAGAAATTGCAGGAATCAATCTTGATCTAAACATGGCTCAGACTGAGCGCTGTATCCGTGAAATGGGTGTGGGTTTCTTGTTTGCACCGAATCATCATAAAGCAATGAAATATGCAGTTGGTCCACGTCGTGAATTGGCATTCCGAAGCATTTTCAACCTCCTTGGCCCGCTTACGAATCCGGCAGGAGTAAAACGTTTAGTGATCGGTGTGTTCTCGCAAGAACTATGCCGTCCGATTGCAGAAGTGATGCAACAACTTGGTGCTGAACATGTAATGGTTGTTCATTCACGTGATGGCTTAGATGAAATCAGCCTAGCGTCAACCACCTATGTTGCTGAGCTTAAAAATGGTGAAGTCACAGAATATACCATTACACCTGAAGACGTTGATATCGAATCTCAGACTTTAACGGGTCTGATGATCGAAGACTCTGCGCACAGCTTTAAATTGATCCAAGATGCACTCGGTAAAAAGAAATCAGCGATTGGTGAGAAAGCTGCCAACATGATTGCACTCAATGCAGGTGCAGGCATCTATGTTTCTGGTTTAACCACAAGCTATAAACAAGGCGTGGCACTGGCGCATGACATTATTTATGGTGGACAAGCTTTAGAAAAACTCAGTGTACTATCTGAATTCACTAAAACACTAAAACAATACGAAGCTTAAGCAAGGAAACGACTCATGGTGAATATCGCAAATACGATTTTAGGTAAAATTATTGATCGTAAACATGAAGAGTTTGCACTTCGTTTAAAGCAACATAGTTTGTATGATGTAGAACAATTTGCTCAAGCCGCAACACCTGTTCGTGGTTTTGCTCAATCTTTAATGAGTAAACAACCAGGCGTGATTGCTGAAATTAAAAAAGCGTCTCCGTCTAAAGGGATTATTCGTGAAAACTTTAATCCAGCAGAAATTGCTGAGCAATATGAAATTGCAGGTGCTGCTTGCTTATCGGTTTTGACTGATGTGGATTTCTTCCAAGGCGCGGATGAAAATATTCAGATTGCACGTAATCATTGCGCTTTACCCGCATTACGTAAGGATTTCTTAATTGATCCTTATGGTGTGATCGAAGCTCGTGCTTTGCATGCTGACTGTATTTTATTGATCGTGGCGTGTTTATCGGATCAACAACTGGAAGAAATGTCTAAAACTGCGTTTGAGCAGAACTTAGATGTTTTGGTGGAAGTACATGATGAAGAAGAATTGGAACGTGCACTTCTCTTGAATGAGCGTTGTATCTTAGGTGTCAATAATCGAAATCTGAAAACATTTGATGTCGATTTAAATACATCGATCCGTTTGAAGAAGTTATTAGAACCGTCTCGCCTGTTGGTGACTGAAAGCGGTATTGCGACGCCTGCTGACGTTGCCATGATGCAAGAAAATAACATTCATTCATTTTTAGTTGGGGAAAGTTTTATGAAACAGCCACGCCCTGATCATGCATTTGCAGAATTGTTTGGTAAGCCAATACAGTTATAACTAAATTTAAGAAGAGGGTTTGTTTACCCTCTTCTTTTTTACTTCAATTTGATCATTAAAAAAATATGAATAATTCATCAGATCATAATTTTGAAATTTCGTGGAATCTCTTTTACCCTCAAAAAATTCCAATAAGCTATTTGTTTAAATATTATTTTTCTGAAAGCTGGCTACGCATTTACAGTCTTCCTCATGCCAAAAGGTACGCTGAAAGCAAAATTGAGCTGAAACAGTTGCTACGCCATCAAAACCAAATCATTTCAGATTGTTTTGGCTCAGAAGCTATGATCCATATTGTTTCGGGTCAATATTCCTATGGAGATATTAGCTCACCTGATGACAGTCTCAGTCCCTTTCATCTTTATGATTTTGAAATAGGTAAACCAATTCATTTACATACTATAGATCCAACATATTTTGATGATGGTGAAGATAACAATCGATACTTTATTCCACACTTTATTCAATCAATATGGTCGAAAAATTTACACGATGGCTTACTCACCCAAATAGCCAATGACGAAACTCATGCTTTTTTCATTTCTTTTGAAAAAAATATCATTATTGCCCCTTATGATGGTGGGATAGATCTTATCATTCCCAACGAGAATCTCATCAATCAGTTGAAACAAAGATACGCCTCATACTTATCTTATCGAGAAGACGGACTATAAAAAAAAATTGAAAAATTTAAGCATCACAAAAAATTAAACTATATTCTCTTAAGGAAACTGCTAAGAAGGTTTCCTATTTCTTCTAATAAGGTTGTTATCAAGCTACGGATAAGACGATTAAAAAATCACCTGAAATCCCAATCCTGTTCAAAATTATCAGTATTCCGACTATAATAAGCTTCAAATCCCTCTATTTAGATGTTTCATTCAACTATGAGTAAACATGATTCTTCGCTTTCAAAAGCGCAGTATGACTTATTGAAATCATTTAAAAAGCAAATCACCCATCCTCACACCGCAGCCATCAAACAGGCTGTCGAGGAACAAGCTCAAGTCCAATCCGAGCCTGAAGATGATCTCGAATTATTTCGCAAACAAATGCAAGGTGTCCAAAAAATGGATAACAGCAATATTGCGAAAATTGACAAATCAAATTCAAAAAAGCCCAGTGCTCAAATTCTTGCAAAACGTGCTGCTGCAGAAGGTCCAATGCAAACGGACTTAGCTGAATTATCAGATACTCAAGCAATGCTCAACCCTGTTGGCAGTCAAGCGAATCTCAGCTATCGAATTGCTACGCTTCAACATAAAGTGTTTGAAGATTTAAAAGCTGGAAATCTACGTTGGTTTGAAGCGGTCGACTTACATGGCTGTACCGTAGAAGAAGCACGTCAGGCTGTATTACAGATCATTCAAATTGCCAAAGACGAAAATCAAAATGTCTTAAAAATTGTACATGGTAAAGGGCCTGATGCGATTTTAAAGACGTATGTCAATGGTTGGCTTCGTCAACATCGTGATGTTTTGGCATTTGTCAGCGCACCTGAAAAGCAAGGCGGCACAGGTGCTGTGCTTGTTTTACTCAAACGCAGTGAAAAGAACCCAAAATTTAATCAATAATCGGATTTTTTCCCCAAATCAGGGCATTGTAATAGTTTTCTGCTACAATGCCGTCCTTGTTCGATATCAGTGTAAGTGAACACGTCTTATGTCTATGCAGCAATCCTACGCCAACATCCTTACAGCCGTTGGTGAAGATCTTACTCGTCCTGGTCTAAAAGATACGCCAATGCGTGCTGCAAAAGCTTTTTCGTATTTAACGTCGGGCTACAGCCAAACGCTTGAAGAAGTGACCAACAATGCGGTCTTCCCTTCAGATAACCGTGAAATGGTTTTGGTGAAAAACATCGAATTTTATTCATTATGTGAACATCATTTACTGCCGTTCTATGGACGTGTGCATATTGCATACTTACCTGAAGGCAATGTTTTGGGCTTATCTAAATTTGCTCGAATCACGGAAATGTTTGCACGTCGCTTACAGATTCAAGAAAATCTAACACAGCAAATTGCTGAAGCTGTTGCTGAGGTGACAGGTGCTCGCGGTGTAGCTGTCGTGATTGATTCTGCGCATATGTGCATGATGATGCGTGGTGTGGGTAAACAAGCGTCTACGACTCGAACCGTGTCATTCATCGGTGACTTCAAAACCAATAAAGAAGACCGTCGTGAATTCTTAAGTGCCGTCCCTGAAAGCCATTAATGTTGTCTCAAAACCTCAACCCATGTTGGGGTTTTATTTTGTCTTAACTTTAAAACATGTTTTAGTACTTTCTGATTTCTAATGTGTATTTAGGAATATTTAAAATGACATCTATTTTTATTGCAGGTCAAGGTCTCAGCCAAGCAGAACCGACGATCGATTATCCTAGACCAGATCGTTTGGTTTCAGGAAATCCTCAAAGAATTACACATATTCTTTATGAACATCCAAATATGAACTGCGGCCTTTGGGAGTGCGAAGTGGGTGCTTGGAATATTGTATTCGCGGACAATAAACAAGAATTCTTTACTGTGATTGAAGGTCTAGTCCGTATACACGATCATTCAGGAAACTTCATTGAAGTGACAGAGGGTCAAGCAGGCATTATTCCTCCTGCATTTCAGGGGACTTTTGAAGTGATTAAAGCAGTTAAAAAATATTATGTTGTCGTTGAAGTCTGAACTTATCAATTTTTAATAAATGATTCTTTAAAATATTGAAGTCTCACTCTAAGACTTTAAATTTATTCAATATAATTTGCTATTTCTAAGATAGATATATACTCATTCTCTTCAACTAATTTTAGATTTCTCACCTTATATGTAATAATAATGTAATACAAATTACATTTAAACTTTAATTTTCATAAGTTTATCAAGCTCTTATAATTTAAAATTTACAATTAAATAATTGGTCACATATTGTACACACAACTTAATTTTTAAAACGTTACATTGAAGTTGTGACGAATTTTTTCGGCATTCCAACAACGTATTTGATAAAGGATTTTGCCCATGGCTACTACACAAAAGAAAACAAACACTTCTAAGAAATCTACGACTCAAACCACTAATTCTAAAGGTTCTAGCAAAGCAAAAGAGCTTTTAAAAACTGTAAAAGAAGAACTTGAAAAAACCATTGAATCTTTAGATAAAGATAAAGGTTCAAAATCTAAAAAAACTGCAGAAACCAAAAAGAAAACACCTGCCAAATCATCGACAAAAGCCAAAGATGACAAAGCAGATAGTAAGGCAGAGAAATCGACTAAAAAATCTGCTGAAAAATCGAGCACAAAGGATTCTAAAGCCAAATCATCAACGAAAACGGCTGCTAAAAAAGATAGCAAAGCAAAAGATGGTAAAGCAGCAGAATCCAACAAGAAAACGAGTACAAAATCCGCTAAAGCTAAAGAGACTCAAGATAAAGATTCTAAGTCAAAAGACTCAAAAGCGAAGGAGAGTAAAGCAAAATCGACCTCTAAAACATCAAAGACTAAAGCCACGACTCAGTCTAAAAGTGACACATCCAAAGGCGTAAAAGCAACTGCTAAAAAGCCAACTAAATCTAAAGCAAAATAAATTTTGACACCTCAAAGAGTGAATCACTTTGAGGTGCTCTTTACTATCTACAACTAATCATAGTTAGAAAGTCTTTAATGACCTAAAAGTTTTTTCATCAGCCAAATTATTATTGATATTTAATCTATAGCGAGATGAACATGAAAAAGAAAGACAATCAAAAAATTAAACAATTTGAAAATGAAGCTTTTTCAGACCCTCAAAATACAACGCTGACCACTTCACTTGGGGTGAAAGTTACAGATAATCAAAATAGCTTAAAAGCGGGTAGTACCGGACCGACATTGCTTGAGGATTTCTTACTACGAGATAAACTGATTCACTTTGATCGTGAACGTATTCCTGAGCGCGTTGTACATGCGCGTGGTGTTGGTGCACATGGTTATTTTGAGGCTTATGAAGGCAATGGAAAATGGACTAAAGCACAATTTTTAACAGATACAAAAAACCAAACACCTATATTTGTACGTATTTCAACTGTCCAAGGGGGACGTGGTTCAGCTGATGTCGTCCGCGATGTTCGTGGTTTTTCCATTAAATTTTATACACAAGATGGCAACTATGATTTAGTCGGCAATAATATTCCTGTATTCTTTATTCAAGATGCAATCAAGTTTCCAGACTTTGTACATGCGGTTAAACCTGAGGATCATAATGAAATCCCAACGGGTCAATCTGCACACGATACATTTTGGGACTTCATTTCCTTAAACACTGAAACCGCACATATGACCACATGGGTCATGTCAGATCGAGCTATTCCACGAAATTTAAGAAGCATTCAAGGTTTTGGTGTTCATACCTTTAGATTGATTAATGCAAAGAACGAAGCTCATTTAGTCAAGTTCCATTGGACGCCTAAGCAAGGGGTTGCTCAAGTGGTCTGGGATGAAGCTTTAAAACTGAATGGTAAAGATCCCGACTTCCATCGTCGTGATTTAACGGATGCGATTAATCAAGGTAACTATCCTGAATGGGAACTTGGTGCACAAATATTTACTGAAGAAGATGCAGCGAAATGGGATTTTGATGTTCTTGACCCGACAAAACTCGTACCTGAAGAATTAGTCCCTGTAACGCCATTGGGTAAGTTTGTGCTCAATCGCAATACCGATGAGTTCTTTGCTGAAACGGAGCAAGTTGCTTTCAGCCCTGCGAATATAGTTCCAGGTATTGATTTCAGTAATGATCCATTACTACAAGGTCGTTTATTTAGTTATACAGACACGCATTTACATCGCCTAGGCACGCCTAACTTTAATCAAATTCCAATTAACAAGCCTGTCTGCCCTTTCCATACCAACCGACGTGGCGGTTTCGCAAATCATCATATTCATAAGGGTCAAGCCAATTATGAACCCAACTCTATAGATGATAACTATCCGCGTGAAGCTACTGAGGATCAGCATGCTTATCGCACACATGCAGAAAAAGTGGAAGGCAGCAAGTTAAGAGTTCGACCAGAAAGCTTTGCCGATCATTTCTCACAAGCAACGTTAAACTATAGCAGTCTAGAAAAACACGAACAGCAACATATTAAGGACGCTTATGCTTTTGAACTTTCTAAAGTCAATCGTGTTGCGATTCGACAACGTGTGATTGACGAAGTTTTAGTAAATATTGATGTTGATCTAGCAAAGTTTGTTGCAGATGAACTTGGTCTTAAAGTGTCTAAAAAAGTAACTCAAGATGCGACAAAAACACCTAAATCAAAATCTTCGATTCAGGTGTCTAAAAAGTTATCCATTGAAGCCTTCCCTGCACCCGATATTAAACAACGTAAAATTGCCGTTTTAGTGCATGATGGTGCAAATTCTGCTTCGGTGGATGCAGTCAAAGCTTGGGCTAAATCAGAGAATGCCATCGCTGAAGTGCTCGCTCCAAATGCGGCACCAGTTAAATCAAAAAATGGTGAGGAAATTGCGGTTGATGGTCGACAAAATGGTGAGCCTTCGATTACTTATGATGCAGTAGTTGTTATTGATGGTAATAATTTAGATGCTTTCAAAGCAGATGGTGTTGCAAAACATTATGTTCAAGAAACTTATAAGCATTTAAAACCCTTTGTCCTGTTAGGTGACAAAGAGACACTTCTTGAACAACTTGGTTTAGAAAAAGATGATGCGATCTTTATTTCTAAATCGTTTAAAGATGTTCAAAAAGACTTTAAAAAAGCAATTCAATCCCATCGACTGTGGGAACGTGAAGAAAAAGCCAAAGCAATACCTGCTTAATTAAAAAAACCTGCTTCGGCAGGTTTTTTATTATTGGAGCAGAAATTAATACGTGAACACAACGCTCATAATATGAATAACCCTATTGAAAGCAATTCAACATTAATTTTAACTAACTCTAACCATTGGATTCAGGCTCGCCCAGTTTACCTGCTTTCCTATTGACCTCACTGTTGTCCTCCGCCGAGGATTTATCGTCTTATAGGCATCTAAATCTAATCAAATCACATGAACTTAGCGCTTAAAAAAGTCATAAATCCATATACCGAGAAACATAGCAAAGATAAAGTACAGTGCTTGATAATGACCTAGACCAATCAAGGTGAAACTTGGCGCTGGACAAATCCCTGCTATGCCCCAACCTATACCAAATAAAGCGCTTCCTAAAACGAGTTTTTTATCGATGTTTTGCTTGGTGGGTAATTGAATTTTTTCACCATAAATAGTCTTCATTTCAGGATGTCGAAGCACTTTTTGGAACGGTATAAATGCGACAGCAATCGCACCTGCCATCACCAATGCAAGACTTGGGTCCCATGCACCAAAAACATCTAAGAAGTTCAATACTTTTTCAGGATTTGCCATACCAGACAACATCAAGCCCAATGAAAATAATCCACCCAATCCAAAGGCAATTAAATTTTTCATCCATTTGCTCCCAACACATGACGCATCACAAATACAGTGAACGCTCCTGTCAACATGAAACAAGCTGTCGCAATCAACGAACGTTTGGATAGACGACTAATTCCGCATATACCATGACCACTGGTACATCCCGAACCTATTCGAGTTCCTATACCGACAATTAAACCTGCCATCACCATCAACCACGGCGTAGCATTTAATTCGACAGATTGACTAAATTGAGTTTGAAAGAAAAATGGGACGATTAAAATACCCAGAATAAACCATAGCGCAGGCGTTTTGAAGATTGTCTTTGGATTTAAGATTTGACCGATTAAACCACTAATCCCTGCAATTCGACCATGCACATACAAATAACCAATGACCGACAAACCAAGTAGGGCACCGCCAATAAAAGCCGACAACAACTCATTCATAATAAAACATGATATAAATAATTAGTAATACTTATATTATGCTAAAAATGATGCTGATTTTCGAGTCGTGTAAGCAAATTAAAAGCAATGATCCAAAAATGTTTCATTGCTTTAGTCAATTTAGATAACTCTATATTCTTATGTATTTCATTATCCATATAATACGAACTTAGAAAAAATTGATAATGCGAACTTAGAAAAATTTGACGTAGCTTAAACTCCATTTATCCCAATCCAGACCCTTTTGCGATTGATATTCCCAACCCAGTCTTAATGCATTTTGCTGATTTAAAACATATTGAAGATGTGTCTTGAGCTTTAAATTCCATTGATGATGGTCTTCCCAATACGGCAATTCAACTTGTACCAAGGAATTTACTTGATCTGACCAAATATTTTGACAGCCTAAGGTTGGCCCCACCCCAATTCGCCAACCTTGATCTAGTACTTTCGATGCTTGAACCTGATTCTGAATTTGTGCATAACATAGATGCTGGCGATCTTGATCCGCCATCGTGTAGCCAAACTGTGTTTTCAGGCTTGCAACGCCATGCTGCTCGAATTCACTAAACTCTCCATCGGCATCCAATGCCTCTTGTTGCCAGCCCAAATTAAAGCCCCAACTGAGTGGCATTTTAAATGGCGTGATGGGGTTATAGGAATTCACACTCAGAAAATCAAAATGATTAAATTTCAATTCATCATCACGATACTGAATTGATCCATCCCAGAACATCAACTGAGTTCCTGTACGAAACCCACCTTGAGGATCGATTAAATCGTGATAAGCCTGACGATGACCCAGCTCCACATATTTCTGACCCTGAACTTCGCCTGCTTGAAATGATAACTGGCGAGCTTTATGTGATGCCGTTGGATCTGTTTTAGGCTGTTCAGGATTCGCTCTTTGTTTGTCTGCCGTACTACGACTTCTCAATTGCAATAACGTCCTCAGTCTAGGTTGCGCAAAAGACTCCTCTACTTTACGCCCAATAAAATGTAGATATAAATCGTCATACGCCATTTCTAGAATCTTAGCTTGATCTAATACCGAGTATTTATCCAAAGATTCAGACATCAGTTCAGGTTCAGTAAATCCAACTTGATGTGCCACTTTCGCCAAGTCATATCCATGTCGCTTAGCTTGTGCCAACAATTGCGTCTCTAAAGCTGGGCGATAAACTGTATCTTTAATTAACCCTTGTTGTTGTACAGCTTTAATGGTTTCAATGGGAATTGCTGCAACTTTGAATTTTTCCGTCAAATTTGCCTCAGGTCTCACGAGATCAATTAAACCCAAGAGTCGATAGGCACAATTATCACTGACAAAATAATAAGGGAAAGTGACATGCTTCATTTCCCAAATATGTTTAACTAAAAATGAGGTTTCTTCAGGATTCAGTGCCAGTTCATATTCCCATAAATCACGACTTTCAAAATCACCATATTCCTTGACCTTTCGATAATATGGCATCAACGAGTACTCGCCCGGATATTGTCCTGTTAGGCCTTTCCATGCAAAAGCCAAATCATCACCACTGGTGACTGTTGCCGCGTAATTTACCGCATACGAGACTAAATTTAATTCTTGCTGATCCTTAGGATCTAACCGCAATAAAGTATGCCCAAACATGGAGCTTGGATTACCCATAAAATCTGTTGCGTAGATTAATGTGGCTTTGTGAGGCTTGATCTGCCCGAGCCATTCCTCTAACTCAGGGCATTGCACTTGTGGTAATTCATCTTTTTGAATCGACAGTTGTTGTATGAGCCATTCGCTTCTCGCAGGAAAACGACATCGAATGGATTGATTTGCATCTGTCGTTAGAAAAAGTTGTTGAATATTCGCTTGTAACTCTTGTTTTAAATTAAATGAACTTAAATCAGAAAAAAAGTAGCCCTTATACGTGATGTCACTTTGCTGATTTTTAGGATCAACATACATCAGCCCTTGCCATGTTTGATGATTTTCTAGATTCAATGCATCTGCTTTTATAATATATTTTTGTGTGTGATCAGCGAGGTTACTATTGAGTGAAGAATTTGGATGCTCAATCATTTCTGAAAATACAATTTGAGGCGTCAATACACAAAGACTAAGTAAAATAAGAGATAACTTTTGTTTGATCATGCAAATCTGTTCAATCGGATGGCTGAAATTTTGATATAACCTTTTTAAGGTTTAATAATTTTAGATAGAAAAAACCCCGTCATGTGACAGGGTTTTAATCAAGTATTAAACGTAAGCTTTCAATACTTCGTCTTTCGCCATCACTGACTGTAAAGAAGCCAATACTTGTAAAGAATCTTTGTTGTCAGCTGAATAGATTTCAGAGAAATTTTGCTTAGATACAGCGAAGAAACGTGCTTTGTCTTCAGCTTTAATATTAAGAAGTGAAGCTAAAACATTCAAGCTTTCGCCTTGACCAACAGCCATATCACGTGCAATCGTTTCAGCGTTTTCATTGGTAAAAGTCACAGCCTGAGCAGTAACCGTACCTGTACCGCTACAACCTAAAGTACCAAAAGTAATACCAAACAATTGGTTAGCAAACAAACCATTGGTTGTTGCAGCTAAAATTTTAGGCACTTTACCAGATTGACCAGCCCACACCTGAGAACCGATACCACAACCTACATCTTTATCAGCAAATGCAGCAGTTGAACCTACAGCCAAAACAGCAGCTAAAGCGATTTTTTTTAACATAATAGTTCTCCAGATTTATCAATTTTAGAATATTTTATTTCATTATTAATGCTTAATTAGCATTCAGCTAAGATAACGTTATCTTTTTGATAACGCAAAACAAAATTATTCATTTTTGATGATTATTTTTTAAATCACTCATCTTATTTAACCCGAATCCTGCTTAAGCCGATGAATCAATAATTTGAATTGTTGGTTTATTTTGATGAGCTAATTGATATGCACATAACGAGGCGTAAATTCCACTGAGAAATCCACGAACACTGCGTGCTTTACTTGTCACTAAATTGTATTGACCTTTCAATAAGCTGAATAACGTTTCTATCTTATTGCGTTGCCTTAGGTGATATTCATCTGATGCACTGAGTTGAACAGATTCCATGTTCTTCCGATGATAAGTAATCAAATCAATACCTTGATCTTGTAACCTGCTTTTTAATTCTTGGCTGATGTAACCTCGATCCCCATAAAGTTTTGCTTTTATACCAGCAACCAATTGTTCAACCATTTTTATGTCAGCAACATGTCCATTCGACAAAGCAGAACAGGCAATTTCACCAAATTGATTCATCGCAATATGTAATTTACAGCCATAAAACCAGCCCATTGAGCTTTTACCACGTGATGCAATTTGGACTAATGATTTATGGCGCTGAATACGTTGATTTTTACAAACTGGCAGAGTTGTTGAATCAATCCATAAATATTGTGTGTCTTGGTCTTTCATCAGCGACACATGTAAAGCATGTAGTGCTAATTGATGCCTATTGATTAGATGAATCATCCGTTGGTAGCAAGGCAAGTACTTAAATAAATGGTTTTTATCTTCTTTTAACCAAGTGAAAAAGGCTTTGAAATTATTGAAATGAGAACATTTGTACCAAATAGCGATAAAACAGATTTCTGAAATGGTTAAATGAGCAGTTCTGATTCTTAAGGAACGATTACTTTGCTTAAGAAAATTCCAATAGGTTGCTTCAAATTTGAGAAAGAAATCATCAATTACGCAGAATAATTCTGTACTATTGAACATTAGGACTAGAGCTATGAGTTTGGTGTGGTAACTCAACTGATGGCTCTAGTCCTCTTATTTTTCAAGTCAATTTCTTATCCGCGATTCGGGTTATTTAAAATAGAGTACACATTCAACATTGAAACCATCTAAAAATTTAAAAAAAATCATAAAATAACCCGAATCCTGCTTAAGGAAATGAGATCATTCATCTTGAGACTTATCCATCATTTTGAGCATAAAAAAGTCTATGCTTTGGTCTGATAACACTAAAAAATAATCATAAAATTACATTGAGCTTATGATTTTAAAGAAAAATCCTTATCCGCGATTCGGGTTATTTATCTTTTAGTTTCCATGCTCCATCTTTTTCACGCGTACCGAGGATTTTGAGCACCAACACTAAGCTCAATAACAACAATAAATACCATGATCCGAGTTTCCCCCACCCCACCATATGCCAACCATCTTGCTGTGACGGATAAAGCCAAATCTGATAAAAAGTACTGATGTTTTCCGCCACCCAAATAATAAAGGCCAACACCAACAAAATGGGCAACATCGGCAGCCTAACTTTGTATTGTTGAAGTTCAAAGTGAATTTTGGTATTCCAAAAAATCACCATACTCCACAAAAACAATAGATATCTAAAATCATGGATAAAAAATTTCGACATGAAGTTAATATAAGCAAGGACTGATAAGGTCAGCATCATTGAAAAAGTAGGTAACTGAGTAAAAGAAACCTTATATAATCTTAAACAACGTGCAAAGAAGCTCCCGACAGCAGAGTACATAAAGCCTGCAAAAAGCGGCACAGTCATGATTTTGAATAGAGCGGGTTGGGGATAGACCCATGAAGCGATCTGCGGATGAGTGAGGAAAATCTCCATAATCATCGCCAATATATGGAACAGCGCAATCACTTTTGCTTCAGCCCAAGATTCAAGCTTGGTATAGATTAAACAAATTTGAATAATGAGTGCATAGAACAACAAATAATCATAACGAAAAAAACCCCAATATTCCTGACTACCCATTGGTGCGGTCACTGCAAATGCAATAAGTAATAAAATACCAAATAAGGCAGCGAAGGCTGCCTTATGGATGAACTCTAAAATTCCTTTTAAAAAGATCATTATCGATTTTCTAAAATTGGGTACCTCTATATAGTACTCAATTTTAAGGGATTTATTATAGATATTTTGCGCTGTATTCATGCACCGTATCAATGAAAGCTTTGGGATGTTCAGGATCTACCCATTGAGTAATGCCATGTCCAAGATTTGCCACATAACCGGTTTTTTCACCATTGGCATAAGCATCATCAAGCATTAACTTTACTGCTTTTTCAATACTTGCTGGTGAGCCATACAACGTTGCAGGATCTAAGTTACCTTGCAATGCGGCACGACCATTTACGGTTTGACGCGCTACATTTAACGGCGTTGTCCAATCTAAACCAAATGCATCTGCACCTGTCGCAATCATTGGCTCTAACCACTGACCACCACCTTTAGTGAATAAAATGACAGGTACTTTTCGTCCTTCATTTTCACGTTTTAAACCTGCAACAATTTTTTGCATGTATTTAAGCGAAAATTCTAAGTATTCACGGTGTGCAAGCGCCCCACCCCAACTATCAAAAATTTGAACCGCTTGAGCCCCTGCATCAATCTGCGCATTCAAATAATCAATGACGGCATCTGCTAGTCGATCTAAAAGCGCATGCAACACTTCAGGCTGCGAGTACATCATTTGCTTCGTGAAACGGAAGTCTTTGCTTGACCCGCCTTCAATCATGTAAGTTGCAAGTGTCCATGGACTGCCAGAGAAACCAATGAGTGGCACTTGACCACCCAATGCAGAACGAATCGTACTCACTGCACGCATCACATAATCCAAATCGGACTTGGCATCAAACTTAGGTAAGTTTGCGACATCTTGCTCTGTACGAATCGTTTTATGGAATTTTGGTCCTTCACCCGTTTCAAAATATAAGCCTAAACCTAATGCATCGGGCACAGTCAAAATATCAGAAAATAAAATCGCAGCATCAAGATCGTAACGGCGCAGTGGTTGTAAAGTCACTTCACAAGCAAAATCTTGGTTTTTGCACAGTGAAAGAAAATCACCCGCAGTTGCTCGTGTCGCACGATATTCAGGTAAATAACGGCCTGCTTGGCGCATCATCCATACTGGCGTGCAATCTACAGGTTCACGTAATAAAGCACGTAGAAAACGATCATTCTTTAGGGTCGTCATTTACTTTTCCAATGCAAAAGTTAATTTTCATTCATCATACCAAAAAAGGGTGTGACTGGAACGATTCCCAAGATTAAAAATCATGATGATCACGATCTAAAAAATGTGATTTTAAACAAAACAATTACTGCATAACGTTATTTTTTCTGCAATACTTTGACAGGTTTTTTAAAATTCTAAATGAATAATTCTTAAGGTTGAATTACATGTTCGTTCGCTCAATCCTTGCTTTGAGTCTGAGTTGTATTTTGTCAGGTACGGCATTTGCCGCAAATACAAATGCGGAACAACCCCTAGCACCCAAAAAAGTGAATCAAGTTGCTGCTATCCAAGATCCGATTGATCCTTTAGCTGTTGATTCATCTGCAGGTACACAGGGCGGTGAAGCTCAAATTTCTCAGCAAGAACAAAAAGATTTAAATCAAGCTGCTTCAACATTACAAAACTTAGAAAGTACTGAAGATACGACAGCTGATATTGGTGCTGCTCCAGCATCAACTGCAACAACCTTTACACCTGATACTACTGCTTCTTCTGAAGCAACCAGTTCTGCAGCGAAAGCCTCATGGACACTCGATGGTTTAAATAACGCATCGTGGTCAGATAATATTGGTAAAGGTCAATTCCCTGTTTATGCACGTGCTCACGTGATGTTGAACAATGCACACGCTTCTCCAGGTGCAATTGATGGTACTAGCGGTAAAAATACGCTGAAAGCCATTGCTTCTTTCCAACAGATGAATGGAATCAAAGCCACTGGCGTATTGACGCAAGAAACTTGGGATGCTTTGGTTGCACGTCAAGCGGGTAAACCTGCTTATGTGGAATACACCATTACTGCCGCGGATTTAAAAGGTCCATATGCGAAATCAATTCCACATGACTATGCATTACAATCAAAAATGAAAGGATTGTATTACACACGTGTTAGTGAAATGTTGGGTGAAAAATTTCACATGGATGAAGGTTTCTTGAAGAAACTGAATCCAAAAGCAACATTTAACAAAGTGGGTGAAAAAATCATTGTGACGAATATTCGCAATGAATTACCAGAGAACATTCATTTGATCGTTGCACATAAAGGTGCAAAACAGTTGTACCTGTTTAATGCGCAAAACCAAATGGTGGGATCATTCCCTGCAACGATTGGTAGCTCAGACACACCATCACCTACAGGTACGTATAAAATAACAGGTGTAGCACCAAATCCATGGTATAGCTATTCACCAAGTAACTTCGTACAAGGTAAAAACTTAAAACCATTATCTTTACCACCAGGCCCAAATGGTCCAGTGGGTAATATTTGGATTGGTTTGAGTAAAAAATCATTTGGTATTCACGGCACACCAAACCCATCGACTATTTCTAAAACTGCTTCCCATGGCTGTATTCGCTTAACCAACTGGGATGCAAATGATTTAGGTAAAAAAGTGAAATCTGGCGTGACGGTTCGTTTCCTAGAGTAATCGAAGCTGGTTTCAAAGGAATATTAAAACCTACCTTCGGGTGGGTTTTTTTCTATCAAACATTAAGCTCAATTACACTCAAAAAATAATCAGTCATCATCCTATAAATAAAACAATATGTCTCTTTTATTCAATTTCATCTCAATCAAAGCTCAGCTAAGATAGCTTTATTAAACATATACTAAGAATTGGAGAACCGAGATGACAACTTATTTACACCGCAGTGAAGATCGTGGTCATGTTCAAGCAGGTTGGCTCAACACGCATCACAGCTTTTCATTCGGTAGCTGGTATAACCCTGACTTGATGGGTGTTGGCCCGCTACGTGTGATTAATGATGATCATATTGCAGCATATAATGGTTTTGGGACACATCCACATGACAATATGGAAATTCTCACTTGTGTGCTTAAAGGTGCCATTTCCCATAAAGACAGTATGGGAAATGCGGGTGATATCAATGCTGGCGAATGGCAGTTGATGAGTGCAGGTACAGGTGTTCGCCATAGCGAGATCAATCAATATGACGAAGATGTCCATCTATTTCAAATCTGGATTATTCCCAATATTAAAGATGCCGACCCAACCTATCAACAGATTAAACTTGATCCTAAAGATATACCGAATCAGTGGCACTTGATTGCAGGTCCAAATGACAATGCCCTTATGCATTTACGTCAAGATGCTGAGGTGAAAACTGCTGTATTAGAAGCAGGTCAATGTTTGGATGTAAATAAAACGCAAACTTTTAACTATATTCATGTGGTTGAAGGAGAAGTTGAAATTGCAGGTCAGATTGTAAAAACAGGCGATGCACTGATGTTTGATGAGGATTCCAGTGTTAAAGCAAATCAAAACACACAAATGATTTGGTTTGATTTACCTCGCTAATTTCAGTGTCGACTATTCAAGTTATAAAGCTATTTATCTATAACTTGAATATAAAATCGAAGAATTTGATCTATCACTCACTGCTCCTTGCTTGTAATACTCGCATGATTTTCATTAGCACATCACAATGAAAATTAATTGACTGTAAATAAGCAACTAAAAATAAAAAACCCTGATCAATGATCAGGGTTTTTTGTATTTGGCGGAAGCGGTGAGATTCGAACTCACGGAGGGGTATAAGCCCTCGTCGGTTTTCAAGACCGGTGCATTAAACCGCTCTGCCACGCTTCCAATGGCGGCTATCATATAAATAAAAACCAAGCTTGGCAAATACTTTTATTCATTTTTATTCGCGAATGTTCAAAATTAATTCAATATGGGATGATTTTATGAATTATCGAGTTTTTCATATCGAATACTATTGATGAACCAGGTTTTTTTACCAAGAGGTGTAATGACTTCAAACTCATCATCGACTTGTTTTGACAACATCGCTCGTGCCATAGGAGCATCAATCGAGATATGTTGTGGGTGATGATCATAAATTTCATCAATGCCCACGATACGCACAGTCTTCACTTCGCCTTGTTCATTTTCTATTTCGACCCAAGCACCAAAATAAACTTTCCCTTCCTGTTCAGGTGAAAAATCTATAATTCTGAGCTCCTCAAGTCTTTTTCCCAAATAGCGAACACGGCGATCTATTTTTCTTAAAATTTGCTTGTTGTATTGATAATCTGCATTTTCAGAACGATCGCCGAGACTGGCCGCCCAATTGACTTTTTGAGTGATTTCAGGACGTTCTTCATGCCATAAATGCTTTAATTCTGCGACCAACTTATCGTGTCCAGAACGTGTAATCAGGTTCGATTTTTTCATTAATTTTTCAGCAAATTTGCTTACAAAGTGGCTACACATTGCAATATTTTATACCCTATTTCCACAAACAATCATTTTATAATTTTTATTTCTTATATTTATCATGGTGTTAATTGTCAAATTTTCTTTTTTTCATGTACAAAATTTGACAATGTATATTTCGATGTTTATTATGCGCTCATTGTTTAGCTTGCTTACTTTTTATACAAAGAAGGTTTCTTCTTTATTTTTCATCACCCACATGTCATTTTGAATGACGTTCATGACGCCCACCCTTATTGAATTTATCAACTTTAAATTAAAGTTTTAAAGCGGGTTCGCTTTTGCTTTTTTTGGGCATAAATTACTTGTAGCGGAGACAACATGCACAGTAGTTCACAGTCAGGATCTAGGCCTAGCCTTAATTCTTTTACTTCCTCTCTCACATTTAAAGCGTTGGTTCTCGCTACAGCATTTATTCCATTTCATTCGATCAATGCAACAAAGACCAATCAGTACAACTCAGTGGTCAACAGCAATAAATTAACTGTCGTTGCTGTATCCAATCCTACGGTTGTATTTAAAGATGGTAACTTCAAGCATGGTTTCGGTTATGACTTAGTCACCAGCTATGCAGAAAGTCTGAATGTAAAACTTGATTTTAAAACAGTTTCCTCAAATGAAGCTGCTTTGAAAATGGTTCAGCAAGGTAAGGCTAACTTTGCTATGACCACGGCCTCAACCGCCACCATCGAATCTAAAAACCTCACTGGCTTTTCAGCTGCCTGCGGTGATTTGAATAGTCTGAACAAAAATGGTTTGAATGCCGACATTAACTGGGTGTTCAAACGTGCTGATGATCCTCTGACAGACATTGCCAGCGGATTTGTATGCCAAAGTAAACAAGATGGTTCGATTCAGCAAATGGCTTCTTTCTACAACCGTAAAGTTGTGAAGGAAAATGATTGGAAAACGATTCAACGTGATCTACGTAATCGTATGCCGATTTATAAAGCCAGCTTTAAACAGTCTGCAAAAAAATACAATCTCGATTGGCATTTCCTAGCAGCAGTCGGTTATCAAGAGTCTTATCTTAAGCCAGACTCAGTATCACCAACAGGTGTACGTGGCATTATGATGCTAACGAACGGTACTGCCCGTGCGATGGGTGTTTCTAATCGAGTAGATCCATCACAAAGTATACACGGTGGTGCAAAATACTTTGATCTCATGATGTCGCGCTATGCGCAAATCCCATTACGAGATCGTTATTGGTATGCTTTGATTGCTTATAACATGGGACCTGGTGCGACAGATCAAATCATGAAGCGTTTACGCGCTCAAGGTAAAAACCCACATGATTGGATTGAAGTGTATGAGTACTTAAATCGCAATCAATCTCGTAACAGTCGCTACAAGCAAGCTGTTCAATATGTAACACGTATTCGTGCCTATTTAGAGCATATTAAGACTACCCCCCAACTCCAGAGCATTTAATTGGGATTTATCTAATTAGATCTAAGATACTTTCTTAAATGCAATAAAAAAGCTTACCCTCGGGTAAGCTTTTTTTGATTCAAAAGAATCAAGATAAAACTTAAGAAGTTTGCTCTAGTACTTTTTTGAATAGATCTTTTTGCTCTTGACTTGGCTTCGCTGTTTGAAGCGCCATCAATTGAGACATATCACCTTGTACTTTGATTTTTCCTGTCATAAATGCTTGCATTGCTGCAGCCATATCAAACTCAAGGAACACTTTACGAAGTGTTTCAGCATCGAGCGTTAATGTCGTTTTTGCATTTGCAGACGCGCCCTTTACGATTTTACCGCTGTCTAATGCAAGTTCAGTTGTTCCTTCACCACCAGTAACCACCAAATTCAATGCTAGGTTAGATAATGATGCAGGTAGATTTAAGTCACCAGCTTCAGCAGTTAATTTTTCAACATTCGCAAACCAATCATCAGTTAAAAATGCAGGCATGTTCTTTCCTCGATATATTTATTCAATTTATTGTGTTACCAATCCAAGATAACCACATGATGAAGCATAATGCTTGCTTATTGTTATAGCACGTAAATTTCATTAATCCACCCCTTTTTTTGTACTCACTGTTCAATTTTTATCGGAATTTATTATTAAATCATTAACAAATCTAAATTTGGTTTCGAAGCTATTTTAGTCAATGATTTAAAATATCTTGCCGTTTAAAAAAATGATATAAAAAATCATTTTCTCAAAAAGATTCACTTTTTTTCATCCATTTTTTTAATGTTTCATCGTCTATTCAAATAATCAAAAGTTCAGTTTTATTTAAAGTACAATTTTATTTATAACCCGAATCCTGCTTAAGAAAATAAGACCATTTATCTTGAGGCTTATCCATCATTTTGATCATAAAAAAGTCTGTTCCTTGATCTGATAGCGCTAAAAATCAATCATAAAATTATATTTATATTATGATTTTAAAGAAGAATCCTTATCCGCGATTCGGGTTATTTATAGCAACAATCCAAAATCACCTTTTTGAAAGACGTAAAAAAAGGCGCTTTTAAAAAGCGCCTTTCTTATCAAAACATGGTCTGACTCAGCAGATATTATTCTGCTGCAAAGCCTAAATTGACCATATTAATTCGCTTGTTTTGAATTGTATCTTCCTCAGTTGAGCAACTACCCGTGAAATCAAGTTCACGTTGCGCATCTAAGGCTTCAAAATCAAATAAGTCACGATCTGCCAATTGAGATGGCGACACATTCTGCATTGCACCAAAAATGCTGTGCAAGCGCTTAGGATGCGCTTTATCCCACTCACGCAACATGTCGTTGATGATGGCACGTTGCAGATTTTCCTGCGAACCACATAAATTACACGGAATGATCGGAAAATTACGCATTTCTGCATATTTGATAATGTCCTTCTCTTCAACATAAGCCAAAGGACGAATCAAAATGTTCTTTTTGTCAGAAGATAACAATTTAGGCGGCATTGCTTTTAAGCTACCACCATGGAAAAGATTCAAGAAGAATGTTGCCATGATGTCATCACGATGATGCCCCAAAGCCACTTTAGTCGCGCCAATCTCTTGAGCAAAACCGTACAATGAGCCACGACGTAGACGTGAACATACGGCACAATAGGTTTTCCCTTCCGGGGTCAACTTCTTCGTGATGCTATAGGTATCTTTTTCCAAGATATAATACGGAATGTTATTTTCTTCCATATATCGTGGCAAGATATCCTCAGGGAAACCGGGTTGCTTTTGGTCAAGGTTCACTGCGACAACGTCAAAATTGATCGGTGCGATACGTTTGAACTGCAACAAAATATCGAGCATGGTGTAACTGTCTTTACCACCAGACACGCAGACCATGACCTTATCACCCTCTTCGATCATCTTATAATCACGGATCGCATGACCTACTTGACGGCGAAGTTTTTTCAATAGGCGATAATATGCAGAACTCGTAGGCGGTTCAGGTTTAAAATTAAATCCTTGATCGGACTCAACTGGCGAGTACATAGACGAAATTAACCATAAAAAAAATACTGCGTAATTTTATCTGATTCACTGCTCAACCGCATCTAAAGAATTTTTATTTTTAAGCTTTATTCATTTTTTTTCATATTCCTGTCTTATTCACCTATTTAAAATAGACGGCTCAGTTCATTTTTTTAATCACAACGCTTATATTTTGGACTTTTCCACAGTTTTCCACAAAAGCTGTGGATAAAATTGTGGATGGCTAGGGGCTTGACAAACTTTTCCCGTGGTAAAATGGGCTTCTACTTTAAATTGATCATTTTTTAACCACTTTATATTTTTAATATTATTCAACAACTTAACTAAGTCAAGTCGCTTAGATTAAATAAAAATAAATATTTTTTTTGGATATTTACTCAACAATTAAGTCTTGATTTTTGAAAAATCTGTTGTTAATAATTAATTCATTGTTTTTCTATACAACTTTCTTTGATAAACTCAAAATGACTTTGGGGATCGTAATTTTTAAACTATAAATAATGAAAAAATCATATTCGATACAACTTAAGCGTTTTCATTTTCCATTTTTGTTGAGCGCTTTGAGCATTTCGCAATTTTTACCTGCAACTCTCGCAGGTGAAACGATTTATCAACTTAAAGATTCAAATGGAACAACCTTACTCACCAATAAAAAGAATCGCTACAATTCACTTAAAGTCGAAAAGAAAACCTACTACCCTGACAGTAACATTCATGCTTATAGTAACTGGGGTACTTCTGAAGCTTCAGTACTCCCCAGCCAAAATCGAAATAAAAATGCGTATGATCACTATATTCGTCAAGCGGCTCAAACACACGGTGTCTCAGAAGGTCTAATTAAAGCGGTCATGCACACTGAATCAGGCTTTAATATTCATGCACGCTCTCCAGTCGGTGCACAAGGCTTGATGCAACTCATGCCTGCTACGGCGAAGCGCTTTAATGTTAGTAATGCCTATGACCCACAACAAAATATTTTCGCAGGTGCAAAATATTTAGCATGGTTATTAAAGCGTTTTAATGGCAATACCAGTTTGGCTTTAGCTGGATACAACGCAGGTGAAGGGAATGTAGCAAAGTATGGCGGGATTCCTCCCTTTAGAGAAACTCAAGACTACGTACGTCGTGTAACCAGCCGTTTCAACAATTTATATTCAAATGGTTTAGGTGCAACACAAGCGTCTTCTCACAGTTCAACTCGTTCATCTTCTAATACTCTACAAAGTCCGCAAGGTACTCTGATTGCATCAGGGCAAAGTACTTCAAGTCATGCGGGTCAAAGCACTTCAAATCATGCGGGTCAAAACATTTCGCAAAGCAATCCCCCTCCTAAATATTCAAACCGACAAATTATTATCGCGTCTGATGGCACCTTTACCGATGCACCAGCGGGCTCATATAGTACAGCGAATGCTTCTGCGACTGCTAAAATCTATTTTTCCAATTAATTTTTGTTTTATATTTGAATTTAGCGCTTGAATTTTTAGCCACTCGAACGCATATTTACACATAGATTTTCGATTTGAAAATCAAATTATTACTAATTTAAATGAGGATTTTCTCGATGATGCGGATTGGTTTGTTTTTGCTTACCAACCTCGCGGTACTGGTGGTAGCTGGCATAATTTTGTCACTCTTCGGTGTCGGTAGTTACCATGGCGCAGGTGGCCTAAACTTAGGCAGCTTACTCGTATTCTGTTTAGTCTTTGGTATGGTTGGCTCTTTAGTCTCTCTGTTCATGTCTAAATGGATTGCGAAAAAAACAACTGGTACAGAGTTAATTGATCCAAATGCTCCACGTAACCAAGCCGAAGCATGGTTATTGAATGAGGTTGCACAGTTAGCACAACGTTCAGGGATTAAAATGCCTGAAGTGGGTATCTTCCCTTCGTATCAATCTAATGCTTTCGCAACAGGTTGGAACAAGAATGATGCATTAGTTGCTGTGTCTACCGGTCTACTTGAACGTATGAACAAAGACGAATTACGTGCTGTCCTTGCGCACGAAATTGGTCACGTGGCAAACGGTGACATGGTTACCCTTGCACTGGTTCAAGGCGTAGTCAACGCTTTCGTGATGTTCTTTGCACGTATCGTCGGTGACTTTGTTGACCGTAATGTATTTGGTCGTGAAGAAGGTGAAGCACCAGGTTGGAGCTACTTCTTAATCACCATCGTTCTGGATATCGTATTTGGTATTTTGGCTTCTGCAATCGTGATGTGGTTCTCGCGTTACCGTGAATACCGTGCCGATGAAGCGGGTGCACGTTTGGCGGGTAAAGAAGCGATGATTTCTGCACTATTGCGTCTCCAAGCTGAATCAGAAATGCCTGATCAAATGCCGAAGGAAATGAAAGCTTTTGCAATTTCTGCAGGTCGTGAAGAAGGATTTAGCCTTGCTGCGCTATTCCAAACTCACCCATCTATTGAGCAACGTGTCGCTGCACTTCGCCAGCTTGATTGCCATTAAGATTGATAAAAAATGAGTTTTTAAAAGCCTCCTTCAAGGAGGCTTTTTTATGTATAGATACAATCCATTTTGACAATTTTTCTCAATGATCCTTCATATTGAAGATCACATTAATAAAAACTTTTAAGCATGTTAATTATTAGCTGAGATTTAAACACCTATACCTTGATACCATTGCCATAACCAACTTGCCCCGAGCCAAATGGCAAAAGCAAACATCGCTAAAAATAATGTGCCTAAAATATCTGGAATATGAATCCAAATCCAAGCCACAGCAGGATTACGCCAAAAAGCTGAGTCTTGCTGTTTCTGTTCAAGTTTTTCATGTAAAAATGGATGTACCACATGATGATCGGTTTGCACATTGTACTCTTCACGAATATGATCATGCACCACAGCTAAAGCCTTGCGACTTGGACGAATAAACACATCAAAAATGGTGCCTGCTACAGGTATAAAACCGACCACTGCATCCATCGCCGCCAATTTGATCACACCATTCAATTTATGTTGTGGCACACCGATCTGTTTGGCTTTTACTACAGCGTAACACGTCAGGACAAAACCTGCGATGTCTCCTGCAATAGGAATAGTACTCAATGCAGCATCTGCACCCACTCCTTGCTTGGTAAAAGGAATACGGACAACAGAATCCATCATATTGGCAAATTTAGCCAAATCACGTTCTAAGCGGATCACTTCAGCTTGTGATAATTTTTTCGGTGAAGTCATAAGTTTCTATCTGTGTTGTGATCTGTGTATGTATCCATCTGTAATAGCTTGTTTTTATTGTGCAATCAATATGAGTTTGATTAACAATCATGATCTATACGTGAATTAATTCTTGTTCTATGTTGCTCTTGTTCTATTTTGCTCAAGTTCAGTGTTGATCTGATGCAGTGTCACTATCATTTTAATGGATCTGCAATTCACCCCTTCTATATCCAATCAGTGCGATAAATACAGCATTAAAAAAATGGGGAATTATTTTAGTCATCAGGCTAAATTCACTAAGAGCTGTGAAGCGATAAATAAATACACCACGACACCAGTTGCATCACAGATTGATGTGACCAATGGGGCAGAAGCACTGGCTGGATCAAGTCCGAGTTTATTTAAAATAAAAGGTAAACTCATACCAATTAAGCAGCCTAAAAGTACAATTGCCATCATGCTGATCGCAAGCACCAATGCCACCATTTCATCGCCACGTATATATCCGAGGATTGAAACAGCAAATGCCATCGTGCCACCCAAGCACAGTGCAACCAAACTTTCACGCCCTAACAAATAAAACCAATCTTTCAAATGTGCATCACCTGTTGCAATTGCTCGCACCATCAGCGTGGCTGACTGTGATCCTGCATTTCCCCCACTGCCGACCAACAATGGTAAGAAAAAGACTAAGACAATATGTGTAGCAATGATATCTTCATAATGTGAAATCCCAATGCCAGACAATAAACTTCCAAAAATCAAGAGCACCAACCAAAACACACGTTTCTTATAGAGCGAAAAAATAGGCGCAGATTTCAAACTGATATTTGGAGAGGACTCAACTGCACTTCCCTTTAAAGCATCTTCATTGAATTCTTGTTGTAAAACATCCATCGCATCATCATAAGTGACAATCCCCAAGAGATGATCTTCAGCATCGACAATCGGTAATGCGATAAAGTCATAATGACTGAGTTTTTTGGCAATCTGTTCCTGATCTTCATCCACTTGCCCCGTAATGACATGACGATTCATAACATCTGAAATTAATTTTTCAGGGGCCGCTTGGATGATTTCTCTGAGTGAAATAACCCCTTCTAATTGGCGCAATGCATTGGTGATATAAATCAGATACAACGTTTCTCGATCAGATGCGACATGGCGGAGTTGATCAATTGCTTGTTGCATATTGAGTTCAGGTGACAAGGTCACAAAATCCGAACTCATGATTGCACCCGCGGACTCCTCAGCATACATTTCTAAGGATTGAATTTCAGCACGTTTTTCTGTATCTAAACCGTTATAAATCAATTGCTGTAAAGATAATGGGAGTACTTTAATCAGATCAACCCGATTGTCTGAGTGCATGTCAGAAATGATCTTAATTAAACGTTGATTCGGAAGATGATTCGCAATATCAGCTTGTTCAGTCAGTGATAAGTATTCAAGTACATATGCTGCATTGGGCATTGATTCAAATAAAGAGACTCTTTGAGATATCTCTAAATTTTTGCTTAAAGTTGCCAAATCTGCTGGGTTAATCTGCCGAGTAATCTCCTGAATAACCGCTTGATCTTGTATCGAAATTGCATGATAAAGCGCATTTAATTGTTCTTCTAAATTGATCATTATTATTTTGCTCGACAACAATATTTGCTTAGCTTAAAGCTTTTTAGAATATGACACGAGTCGTGAGTAGTATTTGACGATAAAAAGTAGTATTTGACGATCAAAAATGGTTCATACCTCCTCATAATGATCCATTCAAAAAAAAGGCTAACTCACATTTGAATCAGCCGTTTTAAAAAATGAAAGCAACATTTTAAGCGTTTTAAGAGAAACAGTGCTGGATCTAAAAGTCTGCTCGCTCAGTCAATATCGCTCTCAAAATTTATTCCGATTGAGGCTTCACCTTAAAGATCGAGCGAACCAAAACGTACATAAATGGAATAAACAGAAGAACCAAAACGGTTCCAAAAATCACCCCACCCAATACACTCACACCAATTTCTTGACGACTAGCTGCACCTGCACCACTGGCAAACACCAAGGGAATAATCCCTGCGCCAAATGCTAAAGAGGTCATTAAGATTGGACGTAATCGTAAGCCTGCCCCTTCAATTGCCGCGGCAATCGCCGTTTTACCTTTCTCTTGGGCTAATGCTGCAAACTCCACAATTAAAATGGCATTTTTACATGATAAACCCATGGTCGTCAGCAAGGCGATTTGGAAATAAATATCATTTGGAAAACCAGCTAAAGTACTAAAGATTATATTTCCGCCAATGCCTAGAGGAATCGCTGTGAGGACGACCGTTGGAATAGACCAACTTTCATAAAGTGCCGCTAAGCAAAGAAAAATAAAGGCAATGGAGATGAGATACAGCCAAATTGCCTGACTACTGGATTGATTTTCTTGATAAGACAAACCACTCCAAGCCACACCTAAACCTTCTTGTTGATTCACCATGGTTTGGATATCGCGCATTGCATCACCAGAGCTCACACCTTTCACGGTATCTGCTTCCATTTGCAAAGCGGTATAGCCTTGGAAACGGTTCACCACATCGGGTCCACCACTCCATGTCACTGTCGCAAAATTACCAAATGGCACCATCTGATTTAAATTATTACGCACACTCCACTGATTTAGATCCTCAGGCTTAGAACGGAATTCTGCGTCACCTTGCATCATCACACGCTTGATACGACCACGATCAATAAAGTCATTGATATAGCTTCCGCCCCATGCCGCAGACAAGGTACTATTGATTGCTGATTGGCTAACGCCATTGACCATTGCTAATTTTTGATCAATATTGACTTCTAACTTTGCTTTGTCAGGATTTGATCGTTTGCCTAGATTTTCAAAAGTAGAGAAATTTAAGGCCTTGCCTTCAAGTATGCCAAATTGCGTATCGAGATATCCTCGTCCTTGACCATTTAAATCTTGAATCCAAAACTCAATCCCATCGGTATTGCCTAAGCCATTGACTGATCCAGGCAGACTGATCATGATTCTTGCATTAGGATGATTTTTAAAATGTTCCATTGCTCGTTCACGGATGGCAGCTGCTGAATTTTGAGCATCTGGACGGTCATTCCAGTGTTTTAATGCGACAAACCCTGTTCCTAAATTTTGACCCGTACCTGAGAAATTTCGTCCATAACGGATTTGTACTAAATCAACATTTGCCTGTTCTTTATCTAAAAAGTATTCACGAATTTCTTCACCCACCACACGGCTTTTGGACATCGGTG
This sequence comes from Acinetobacter sp. CY73, assembly GCF_059515865.1. NCBI lineage: Bacteria > Pseudomonadati > Pseudomonadota > Gammaproteobacteria > Moraxellales > Moraxellaceae > Acinetobacter > Acinetobacter sp. CY73. The sequence continues at coordinate 121,772 of NZ_JCAKMZ010000004.1, forward strand.
ACCCTTCAGCCAAGCTGAATTGAACACTGATAAAACCTTGATCTTCACTTGGAATAAAACTGGTCGGTAATGATTTATAGATCAAACCAAATGCACCAATCAAACCAACAAAAGCAACAAAGACCACCCATTTAAGCCCAAATGCACGATTCACCACTTTTAAATAATGATGCTTCAAAGCATCCATTTTTTGATTAAACCAAACAGCCCAGCGTTGAGGTTTAGGATTGGGTTTTAAAATGATGGCACACAATGCAGGCGTTAAAACCAATGCGACGAGTAAGGACAATGACATCGCAGCAATTAACGTGATCGAAAACTGTCGATAAATCACACCTGTAGATCCAGTGAAAAAAGCCATCGGAATAAATACTGCCGTCAAGACTACGGTGATCCCAATCAATGCTCCTGTCATTTCTTGCATTGACTCAATCGATGCTTGCTTGGCTGTCAGACCTTTTTCATGCATTAATCGCTCGACATTCTCTACAACGACAATGGCATCATCCACTAGTAATCCAATCGCCAACACTAAAGCAAATAAGGTGAGTGTGTTAATACTCATGCCCACAGCGAATAATACGGCGAAGGTTCCGAATAGTACGATTGGAACCGTTAAAGCAGGAATCAGCGTGGCACGCCAACTTTGTAAAAACAGGAACATCACCAAAATTACAAGGATGATCGCTTCAATCAGTGTTTTCACCACCTCTTTAATCGACTCTTGCACAAAAGGTGTGTTATCACGTGGATAAACGATGACATAGCCTTCGGGCAGTTTTTGGCGAATCTTGTCCAGTTCAGCTTTGATCAATGCTGAAGTTTCTAATGCATTTGCACCAGATGACATTGAAACCGCTAGACCTGCTGAAGGTGAACCATTAATAGTATTAAATGCTTGATAATTTTCAGCGCCGAGTTCCACCCGTGCGACATCTTTTAAGTAAACAAATTGACCATTTGCTGTCGCTTTGACAATGATGTTTTTAAACTCATCGACCGTTTTTAATCGAGAGCCTGCGGTCACTTTGGCATTTAAATATTGGTCTTGAACGACAGGTAAATCCCCAATACCACCTGCTGCGACTTGCGTATTCTGTGCTTCTATGGCAGCTCGAACATCACTTGGCATCAATTGATATTGACGTAAAGAATTGGGATTTAACCAAATACGCATCGCATATTGAGAACCAAAAACATCAACCTCACCCACCCCTTCAATACGTCCAATTTCCTGCTCAATATGATTCGACAGATAATCAGACAGCTCAATATTGTTACTTTTATTGGTCGTGTCATATAAGCCAACCACCATAAAGGTATCACCCAAGGACTTATAAACATTGACGCCTTGTCTTTGCACATCATCTGGTAGTCTATTCAAAATCCCATTGATACTATTTTGAACTTGTACTTGAGCCGTATCTGGATCTGTTCCATTTTCAAAACTCAGACTGATCCGTGCATTACCCGATGAATTACTGGTTGAACTAAAATACAGTAGGTTATCAATACCTTTAATCTGCTGCTCCAACATTTGCGTGACGCTTTCTTCAACGGTTTCTGCATCTGCCCCTGTATATGTGGCAGAGACGGTAATCCGAGGAGGAGCGATATCAGGATAACGTTCAACAGGTAAACTCATGACAGAGAAAATACCCATCGCCATCACGATTATGGCAAGTACCCCTGCAAAGATTGGACGTTCAATAAAAAACTTAGATAGCATCAGATTGGTTCATTAATTAATTGAGGTTAAGTAATCGAGGTTAAGTGTTTCGAGATAAATGAGAATAAATACAAAATATAACAATCACATTGATCTTCTGTGACAACAGTCTAAAACACAATAACTAATAACAGAAATCTTTAATTTTGAACCAATTATGAAGAAATCATGGAGGGCTTATGTCACCATCTTCAAACATTTTGAACATGCCCATTTGAGAGTGTCATCACTTTGCAAAGTTCACATGCTGTACTCGATTCACTTGAAAGCTGGATTCTAACTTTCAGTTTTATTTGTCATTTAACTTTATAACAATAGTGAGATAGTCACGATGAGAACGAGTCACTTTACACAACAACTCACCAGACCTAAATTAATAAAATCCCAATTCTCAACAACAAAGGTGCTGAGCCAAACGCTGCTCAGTTTAGCCATTCTTCCTTTTTTAACAGCATGTCATGATGACGATCATGATTCATTCAATCAGCCGTCCTCACCCTCATCCTATGTTGAACCCCAAATTATTATTGTTGGACATCGTGGGGCAAGCGCGCTTCGACCTGAGCATACTTTAGCGGCGTATCAAAAAGCCATTGATGATGGTGCGGACTTTATCGAACCTGATTTAGTGGCAACTAAAGATGGTTATTTGGTGGCACGACATGAGAATGAAATTGGTGGTACAACCAATGTTAAGACACTGGGCCAATATAAAGATCGCGAAAAAACTAAAACTATCGATGGCAATGAGATCAAAGGCTGGTTTACTGAAGATTTCACGCTCAATGAACTCAATCAAAATATAAAAGCACGCGAAAGAATTGCAGAATATCGCCCTCAAAATGTTCAATACAATGATCAATATTCAATTCCCACACTGGATCAGATTATTGAATTAGCTGAAAACCATTATAAAAAAACGGGCAAAATTATTGGTCTGTATATCGAGACTAAACATCCGACTTATTTCCAAAGTATTGGTTTGGGTTTAGAAGATCCTTTACTGCAAACTTTAGCAAAGTATCCATATACCCGTGAAATTGCTCCGGTCTATTTACAGTCTTTTGAAGTTGCTAATTTGAAATACATGAATGATCAGCTTGATCAACATAAAAGCTTAAAGCATGCAAAAATTATCCAGCTTTTAGACTCGCCGAATAGTGCACCTGCTGATTATGTTAAAAGTGGAAATCCACAAAAATATCTAGACATCGCATTAGCATCAGGCTTAAAGGAAGTAGCAAAATACGCAGATGGCGTTGGGCCGAGCAAAACCTATATTTTTTCGAATACAGATCAAAACACCACCACCAGTTTTGTCAAAGATGCGCATGCTGTGGGTTTAAAAGTGCATCCATATACTCTAAGACCTGAAAATAATTTTCTACCGACTTATTTAAGATGTAGTGAAAACCTAACAGAAGCCTGTTCTAGCGGTTCTCTAAAAGAATTCGAACGTTTCTTTAAGGCTGGAGTTGATGGTGTCTTCACGGATGATCCTGCTTTAGCACGTCGTGCAGTGGATCAGTATTTGAAACCCATGGACAATAACGCGGTCAAATAATATAGGTTCATCAATAGGATCTAGAAAAAATAAAGCTTCAAAGATAAAGGCGCTTAATTTTTAAATTAGGCGCCTTTATTTCATTGCATGACTTTTATTTTACTTGTACTGGATGATCTACCCATTGTGAAATTTCCTTTGGAGCAATTTCATTGGGTACAACAACAATAGTCACTGGTTTTTTACGAAATTCTTCAGGATCTACGAGTTTCGGAGTTGTAGGAGTCACAGGAGTCACAGGAGTCACAGGAGTCACAGGAGTCACAGGAGTCACAGGAGTCACAGGAGTCACAGGAGTCACAGGAGTCACAGGAGTCACAGGAGTCACAGGAGTCACAGGAGTCACAGGAGTCACAGGAGTCACAGGAGTCACAGGAGTCACAGGAGAGCTTATCGCATGCCACTTATATTTCAAATAACCATTGCTCTCGATATAACCAATACCGGGAAATGGTAAATGCGCTGCTGCAACAACTGCTTTTTTAAGCGCCAATTCCTCGAACATACGTTTACGCGTTTCAGCTGCTTTGAGTGCATCAACATCAAACTCTACAGCAAGCATTGGCTGTTCAAACTGTAACTGATGGCTATGAACGACATCCCCTAAGAAAACAAGTTGCTCATTTCCATTCACCAATTTAAAGCTACGATGACCTGGGGTGTGCCCTGCTGAATGAATGACTTCCAGTCCATTAATAATGGCACCATCTTTAAACGTTCTAAATGTTCTATTTTGCTTATAAGGGGCAAGTGCCTTTTCTATTTGAGCAACCGTCGCTTTAAATTTTTCTTGGGAACCAGCAGGTATGGAAGTCAAAGTACTTGGATTTAACCAATACTGAACTTCATCTTCATGCACATAAAGGTTTGCCAATGGGAAAACGGCTAGACCTTCTTTCGCGATACCACACACATGATCAGGGTGTAGATGAGTCAAAAATACGGTTTGAATATCAAAAGGTTTATATCCCGCAGCTTCAATATTTTTAACCATACTTCCCAAATGTGTACCAAAACAACTTGCAGCTCCACTGTCAACTAACATCACAGATTGACCATCATCAATTAAAAAAGCGTTAATTGAAGTCGGCAATGCCCCTTTAATACCCAATTGATCAAATAATTTTAGACGTTCTTCATTTCCAATATTTTGATTGAAAAGTTCACGACTGAGTTGATTGGTACCATCCAATAAGGCAACAATTTTATATTTGCCAAATTGGTATTGATAAAACCCCTGAGATGCAGATGCATTGGCACTTGAAATGGTTGTTGATGCGACATTCGACTGCAATTCAGCTTGCAAAGTTTGTGTTGTGATCACACCCATGAATAAAGCTAAAGATAAGGCTTTCATTAATTCTCTCATTGCACATTATTTATAGTGAGTTTTTGATTAATTCTTTCGATTTAATTGTATTTTAAATTTACTGTACTATTTTGCCTGAAATTTTATAAAAGTTTAAGTATATGAGCGACTATTCTTCACTAAAAGGTAAAACAGGTCTTAAACGGATTATCAATGCTACAGGCTATTCTCTAGCAGGATTTAAAGCGGCTTTTCAACATGAGGCTGCTTTTCGCCAAATTATTCTGATTAATGTGATTTTGATACCCATTACCTTTTTCTTAGATATTTCTCGAATTGAACAAGCTGTGCTGATCGCCGTTTGTTTATTGGCAGTAATCGTGGAATTGTTTAATTCTGCAATTGAAGCTGTTGTTGACCGTGTATCACTCGATAAACATCCGCTTTCTAAAAATGCTAAAGATATGGGAAGTGCAGCGCAATTTGTAGCACAAGCTATTATTCTGCTTACTTGGTTATTAATATTAATACCTTAACAAATCATCACTTAACTCTATAAAAAATCCCCGCATAGAGCGGGGATTTTTTGCATTTTACATTCTACATATCAAGCTTGGAAAGTATTATTTTCCGCCAAATACGTATGCAACACCTAGACGACCACCAACTTCGCTACCGCCAGCAACACCAAGTGCACCACTGATAGAAGTACGGCCATCTTTAAGTACTGTAGCAAGACCTAATGCAAAAGCAGATTCGCTTTCGTAATGACCTACACCACCAAATACTGCAGTTTGACCCGCACCAATGTTAGGTACGTTTTGTTGTGCAGCTAAAGCGATTGCTGTACCACGGTAAGCAGTTTTCTCAACGTCATCTACACGAGCGTTCAATTGATCTACACGGTTATTAAGACCTGCAGCAACACCATTGAACTGAGTTAAACGTGAATCAACTTCAACGATTTTTTGGTCAACTTCAGCAACTTTTGCATCAATTGCTTCTGAAGCGCCTTCAACTGCAGAGTCAACAGAATCTTTGATGTTGTCAACAATACTTACGCCATTGATACGGAAGTCACCAGAATCTACATAATCAGCAGTGATTGTAGTTTTAGCAGTCGTTGTTTCACCGTCTTTAGTCACAGTTTTAACAACTTCTGTACCATAAACATTTTCAGAACCATTCTTACCAATTACACCGGTAGAAACGTGTTGAGAAGTTTCAGATACTAATTCGCTACTGTTCTGCTTATCAAATTGTTCTGTATCTAAACCAGTACTAGTTGTTACACTTGCATCGATACGATCTTCTTTAGTCGCAACCACTGATTCTTTATAAGTAACATTTTTATTTGTTACAGTATTATGTACAACTGCATTGTTAACTGTACCAGTTGTGAAGTTAGCCGTACCAGTTTTATTATGCGAACCAACTGCTGGAGTTTCACCTGTATATGCAACTAACTTACCAGCAACAACTTCATACCATTGTGTTGTAAATTCTGCACCTGGTACGTCATTATACACTTCTACAAGTTTTTTACCCTGACTTTGGTAGTGACGAGCTTTTTGTGATACTGAAGTTTCACCACTAGTGCTACGTACAACTACACTTCCGTCAGTTTGTAATGTGCCATTGCCATTGTTTACGCTTAGATCAGCTAAAGCAATACCATTACCTGTCATCATTACAACATTATTATTATCACGTGCACTTACACCATAGATATTTTTAGCTGGGTCTAGGTAAGGATCTGCACCATTAATACCATTTCGATAATCGCCGGTATTCGCAATGATACCAGACTGTACATAACGAATATCATTAGAAACTACACCGTTAACGCCATCAAATATAGCGTCAACTGGTTGATTATTCGCAGTAGGTGTTACAATGTTACCATTCGCAAGACCAGCGATTTTACCTGTTTGACCTTGATAACCGTAAAGTACATGCTCTCCATTGACTATTTTACTTTCATAACCAGTGTTTGTCGTGAAGTCAGTTCCTTCTAATTGACCACCACGCTCTAGCGACCAAACTGATTTATCTTCAATTGCGTCAGCACTAATTTGATTATTAGCAACTAACACATTGTTTGCATTCAACGTAAATGTACCAGGTACATACTGTTGTGATTCAACTTGTTGCAAACGGTAAACAGTAGTGCCATCTTTATTTGTATATTTAAATACGTCGTATTTAAAATCATCTCTACCTGCTTCACCGGTAACTGCCTGTGAACCTAAATCAATACCAACCCAATCATTATTGCGATCAACTACATTTCCTAGAATCGGTAAATAGTCAGACGTAATTCTATTATCGCCTTGCGTATTAGTATTATAAGTAGTCGCTAATTCACTGTGTACTGGAGCATATACAAGATTTGAAGTATCAATTCTTTGACCAGTAACACTATCCACAAAATAATTATCACTGTTCACAAACTTATTATCGACAAGATTTTCTGTCACTTGAACAGGGTTCGCAACTTGTTGAACTACAGCTGCATTCGCTGTTGATACTGCTACTACTGCTAAGCTTGCTGCTAAAAGCGTTTTTTGAAATTTCATAAAATTTCCCTTCAGTTTTTATAAAAAGACTGGCCTACCCTAGGATCGATGTAAACCAGCAAAACTTTGATGAATGTGTGGCTAATTGAGTCGTCTACCAAGTCACATCTCAACCACCAACGTGGCTACGCGCTAATCATATACAAAAAGAAACACTCTTATCAATCAATATTTGATTTAAATTAATATTATTTCACTTTCATTCTTGTTTAAAAAGAAATAAATTATATATATCAATTATTTATTAATTTTTATTTATACTAATTTTTAAATTTTTGCTTTATAAAAATTTTTTTTGAAAAAAACTCAGTTAATTTATAATTCAACAAATATATAAATATTAAATTTTTCTAAACAATTTCAAAACCTTATTATTAAAAATTTAAAAATATATTCTATATATTGAATTTACAAATCACGATATGAAAACAAAAATAAGATATCAATTATGATAATTTTGTTTAAACTATTCATATCTTTGAATTTATGTACCAAAATGAGCAATCAGTTAGAAAAGTTAAGTTTTTCCAAAAGACTTCAACAAACACTTTTGGATAATCATCATCCTATTAGCCCAACTTACTTGAGCAATGCTTTTAATGATCGTTATGATGGTCAACCGATCAGTGTCCAGTCCGCTAATAATTGGTTATTAGGCAAGGCTATTCCTAACCAAGATAAATTGTTAATCTTGGCTATTTGGCTTAATGTTTCTAGTCAATGGTTACGTTTTGGTGAGGAAAGTGAACTTAACATTCACTCCCATATCAGCGCTGTTTCGCCCAAAGATCTTGAACTCATCACAAAAATTCAGGCACTAAGTAATGATCAACAAAAGATTTTGTATTCATTAATTGATGAATTTACTCGATAATATTTTGTTTCTGATTATTTGGCCGTGTTATATCTTCTTTGTTTTTATATTCTTCGATGATTTTTTCGCACTCAATAATTCTACGATAAAGTGATCTCAATTCATTTTTAGAGATTTGAACTAGATCGTTATTATTGAGTAATTGATCTTCAAGTTGTAATTGATTTGACATTTTTTAAGATATTAAATTTATGGTTGATATGATCATAAACTATTCTTATACAAAATCTCAATAAAAAACTACACTTTAATGTTAAATTTGACCAAAAAATAAAATTAAATTAATGAAATTACATATTTTTTATTAAAAATATTAAACTTTAGTCTAATTTTTATTTTTCTTAAATATCAACTTTTGATTGTAAAAACCCCCGCACTTAGCGGGGATTTTTTATGATCTGAGGAATGATTACATCATACCGCCCATACCACCCATGCCACCCATATCAGGCATTGCAGGTTTGTCTTCTGGAATATCAGTGATCATGCATTCAGTTGTCAGCATTAAAGCAGCAACCGAAGCAGCGTGTTCAAGTGCAGAACGCGTTACTTTAGCTGGATCAAGAATACCCATTTCTAACATATCGCCATATTCGCCAGTTGCAGCGTTATAACCATAGTTACCTTCACCGTTCTTCACAGCATTGATCACTACAGATGGCTCATCCCCAGCATTGGCTACAATTTGACGAAGTGGAGATTCGATCGCACGACGTAGGATATTGATACCTACATTTTGATCATCATTCGCACCCACAAGACCATCCAATGCAGAAGCAGCACGGACTAGAGCAACACCACCACCCGCTACAACACCTTCTTCAACTGCAGCACGTGTCGCATGAAGCGCATCATCAACACGGTCTTTCTTCTCTTTCATTTCAACTTCAGTAGCTGCGCCAATTTTAATTACAGCAACACCACCTGCTAACTTAGCAACACGTTCTTGAAGTTTCTCTTTATCGTACTCTGAAGTAGATTCTTCAATTTGTGCACGGATTTGTTGAACACGATCAGCGATTTGAGTAGCATTACCCGCACCATCAACAATCACAGTGTTTTCTTTAGAAACAGTGACTTTATGCGCTGTACCTAAATCTTGAATGTCTGCTTTTTCTAAAGACATACCCACTTCTTCAGAAATCACAACTGCACCTGTCAAGATTGCGATATCTTGAAGCATTGCTTTACGACGATCACCAAAACCAGGTGCTTTAACCGCACATACTTTGATAATACCGCGCATATTGTTCACTACAAGTGTAGCCAACGCTTCGCCTTCAACATCTTCAGCGATAATAAGAAGTGGTTTACCCGTTTTAGCAACAGCTTCTAATACAGTAATCAATTCACGGATATTGCTGATTTTTTTATCAACAAGAAGAATGAACGGATTTTCAAGTTCAGCTGTTAAAGTTTCAGGCTTGTTTGCAAAGTACGGGCTGATATAACCACGGTCAAACTGCATACCTTCAACAACGTCAAGTGAATCTTCAAAGCCTGAACCTTCTTCAACAGTGATCACGCCTTCTTTACCCACACGTTCCATCGCTTGAGCAATGAGTTTACCCACAGTCGTGTCAGAGTTAGCAGAGATCGAACCCACTTGTTCAATTGCTTTGGTGTCAGATGCTGGTTTAGCGGTTGCTTTAATATTTTCAACAACTGCACGTACAGCTAAATCAATACCACGTTTTAAATCCATTGGATTCATACCTGCAGTTACAGATTTGATCCCTTCGTTTAAAATTGCTTGAGCCAATACAGTTGCAGTTGTTGTACCATCACCCGCGATATCATTGGTTTTTGAAGATACTTCACGAACCAATTGTGCGCCCATGTTTTCGAACTTATCTTTAAGTACAATTTCTTTAGCAACAGTAACACCATCTTTAGTGATGTGCGGTGCACCGAAAGAACGGTCAATAACCACGTTACGACCTTTAGGGCCTAACGTTACTTTTACTGCATCTGCAAGTACGTTTACACCCGCGATCATTTTTGAACGCGCTGAATCACCAAATTTTACGTCTTTAGCTGACATGTTAAAACTCCATATATTTTTTAAATTTTACAAATGACATTGCAAAGAAAAAGTGCTGTGGCTTGTTTAGAATTAAGCTTCTAAAACCGCCAAAATGTCAGACTCTTTCATAATAAGAAGCTCTTCACCTTGTACTTTTACAGTTGTTCCTGCATATGTACCAAACAATACTTTATCGCCAACTTTTACATCTAATGGACGTACTGTGCCATTGTCAGTCACTTGACCATTACCTACTGCAATGATTTCACCTTGAGCTGGTTTTTCAGCAGCAGAACCTGGAAGTAAAATACCGCCAGCTGTTTTAGTTTCTTCTTCAACACGGCGAATAACAACACGATCATGTAATGGACGGATATTGCTCATTGTAAAACTCCAACAGACTCAGTCTATATGATGAGATGACGACTTTATGGTTCTATAAATATTGTTCCATGAGTCATCATCGAAAAAATATTTTCAATGACTCTGTTGTGGGGATGGAAAAAAACGCTTCAAGGGGAAAATGAAAAAAAAGTGATTTTTTTGTATTTTTTTTATACAAATCTTAAGCTTTTACGATTAAACCCTGCTTGGTTTGATCAATGACAAATTCTTGTAACTGCTCAGAAAAATAATAGGGTGTGATATCCATATTATTTTCAACCACATTAAAGCTATTCGGCAAACCTTGATGCAAACGATGTGAAGTTGCCGTACCTGCATGTATTTCTAAGACAGGATGATCCGATTGCAATTGATAAATCAAATTCAAATCATAAACTGCAGACTGATGCAAATGTCCATGCAGAAGTCCATTTAACCCTGATCGCCCCCACATTTGCAGGGCTGTTTTGCCCAATATTGGACAATCTTTAATCCCATGCGGATCATCGGGTGGAGAATAAAAAGGTTGATGCGCCACAACCAATTTCGATTTATGTGCAGGCGCATTTTTTAAAATTTGATCAACATATTGAATTTGTTCAAGTGAGATATGCCCTTTGGTATGATATCGTCGGCGAATACTATTCACCCCAACAACAAAAAAGTGCTCGGTTTCTAGAACCGTTTCCATCTTACCGAAAAACCATTGATAACGACTAAATGGATTAAAAAAACGATTCCATAAATGATATAGCGGTATATCGTGATTGCCCGGAATGACTAAATAAGGAAGATTCAGACTTTCTAAAAATTGTTTACATGCATAAAACTGTTTAAAACGAGCGCGCTGAGTTAAATCACCACTGACGACAACCGCTTCAGGAGAATTCAATTCACAAAACTTACGAATCGCATTTACACATTCGATCTTTTCAGTTCCGAAGTGCAAATCAGATAAATGCAGAATCATTATGTAACCTGATTGTTGACGACCATGACATTTAAGGCATGTTTATCAACGCTACATTTTAAAGGTGTTTTAATTTTGACAATTTCACCATCAATCGCGACTGTAAGCTCTGATTTCTTTGAATACACCCGAACTTCTTCTCCACTAAAGCTATAAACATCAGCGGCTTTATCAAGCTGACCACGAATCAATTGAAATAAGGTTTTAAACAAAGTGAACTTATCCGTCTTGGCTAAAATCACTCCTGCAACCTTACCTAATTCAGCACACTTCGAAATTTTAAGATTCATATCAGCCAATTGAAGTTGATTATTACCAAAGAACAAAAGAGGCGTTTTGACTGGATAGCGTTTTTGATCCACCTCTATTTCCAGCTTCAGTTCTTTACGGTCACGAATCAGTACATCCAACCCTGAGGTATAGGCATGTAAAGGAAAACGCCCAAACTTTCGATTATACAATTCGCGCTTTTCAATAAATAAAGGGTAAAGCCCTAAACTCGCATTATTGAGATAAATATGTTGATTTATTTTTGCAACATGAATTTTTCTTATTTGCCCTTGAGCGATGACTTCTGCAGCTGCCATAACATCTACTGGAATATCCAATACACGTGCCACATAATTAAAGGTTCCAAGAGGAATAATACCCATAGGAATCTCTTGATGTATCAGTTGTGAAGCAACAGCGTTTAACGTTCCATCTCCACCCGCTGCAACAATTACCCCTTGATTATTCTTAGATTGGTGTCGCTGTTTAACTTTATTCATCAATATTGAAATGTCTTTTTCTGAAGCAATATCAAAAACTTGTATTTCAAACCCATGGTCTGACCAATAGGTCATAAGCTGCTCATAAACTTCATCATTTTTGGCTGAATGAAATCCTGATTTTTCATTGTAGATCATGGAAAGTGGTCTAAGAGACTGTTGCATATACCTGAATAACTTGAATTATTTACTCTAATTTCGACTAATTCCTATCTATTTAAAAGCACATTTATGTAAATTTCGGATAACAACCATTCAATATTCCAATGAATATTAAAAATATTTTTTTAATATTAAGCCATTAATAAATAATATTATTTATAATATAAATACTAAACATTGCTTTTATTGATTTAGCAAATTTTCGCTTTAAAAAAACAATATTTATTTATAAATCAATAATTTAATATAATTGACATATTAAAAAGCTTTTTAGCCTTTGGTCTTATTTTTTTTAACAAAATATGCTTTAATACAGCCACTTTTTTTATACTGAAATCCAGATCCTGTATCACAGTATTTGGATTATTATTTGTACGCAACATTGTACACATTTGATATAGGCCTCGCCATGACCCAAGTGAACGCACCAGAATTCGTTCGTCACCCTAAGCTTATTGCATGGGTGGAAGAGATTGCACAATTAACTAAGCCAGCAAAAATTGAATGGTGTGACGGTAGCCCTGAAGAATATCAACGTTATATCGACTTGATGATCGCTAACGGCACAATGCAAGAACTTAACCAAGAAAAACATCCTGGTTCTTATTTGGCGAATTCTGATCCTTCTGACGTTGCTCGTGTTGAAGGTCGTACTTATATTTGTTCAGAAAAACAAGAAGATGCTGGCGCGACAAACAACTGGGAAGCTCCAGCTGAAATGCGTGCTCGTCTTAACGGTTTATTTGACGGTTGTATGAAAGGTCGTACTTTGTACGTTGTTCCTTTCTCTATGGGTCCTTTAGGTTCTCATATTGCACATATCGGTATTGAACTGACTGACTCTCCTTATGTTGCTGTTAGCATGTCTAAAATGGCGCGCATGGGTAAAGCTGTTTATGACGTTTTGGGTACTGATGGTGAATATGTACCTTGCGTACACACTGTAGGTGCTCCACTTGCGACCGGTGAGAAAGACGTTGCATGGCCGTGCAACCCTGAAAAATGGATCGTGCATTATCCAGAAACGCGTGAAATCTGGTCTTTCGGTTCAGGTTACGGCGGTAATGCATTGTTAGGTAAAAAATGCTTGGCTTTACGTATTGCATCTTCTATGGGTCGTCAACAAGGTTGGTTAGCTGAACACATGCTCATCCTTGGTGTAACGAATCCACAAGGCGAAAAACACTACATCGCAGCTGCATTCCCATCTGCATGCGGTAAAACAAACTTCGCCATGTTGATTCCGCCAGCAGGTTATGAAGGTTGGAAAATTGAAACTGTAGGTGACGATATTGCTTGGATTAAACCAGGTGAAGATGGTCGCTTATATGCCATCAACCCTGAAGCTGGTTTCTTCGGTGTAGCGCCGGGTACAAATACCAAGACCAACCCGAACTGTATGGCTACATTAACCAAAGATGTGATCTATACTAACGTTGCAGTGACTGACAACGGTGAAATCTGGTGGGAAGGTCTGACTAAAGAAGCGCCTGCTAATCTGACTAACTGGAAAGGTCAACCACACACTGGCGAAGAAAAAGCGGCTCACCCGAATGCTCGCTTTACAGTTGCTGCAGGTCAATGCCCTTCTATTGACGCTGACTGGGAAAATCCAGCAGGTGTTCCAATTTCTGCGTTTATCTTCGGTGGTCGTCGTGCAGACACAGTGCCTTTAATTTCAGAAGCATTTGACTGGGTTGACGGCGTTTACAAAGCTGCGACTATGGGTTCTGAAACCACTGCTGCTGCTGTGGGTCAACAAGGTGTTGTACGTCGTGATCCATTTGCAATGCTTCCATTTGCTGGCTACAACATGGCTGACTATTTCTCTCATTGGTTAGAAATGGGTGAAAAAGTTGCGGCTAAAGCTGAAGCTGCTGGCAACAAACTTCCTGGTATTTACAACGTAAACTGGTTCCGTCGTGATGCTGAAGGTAATTTTGTATGGCCTGGTTTCGGTCAAAACATGCGTGTTTTAGAGTGGATCATTGATCGTTGTGAAGGTCGTGCATCTGCAGTTGAAACACCAATTGGTTTAGTTCCGACATATGAACAACTAAACTGGACGGGTTCTGATTTCACTAAAGAACAATTTGACCTTGTGACTTCTCAAGATAAAGATCAATGGATCAAAGAGCTTGAAAGCCATACTGAATTATTCGACAAATTAGGCGATCGCCTTCCAGCTGCATTAAAAGCTCGTCAAAACGAACTTTTAGAAGCTGTTAAAAAATCTGCTTAATTTAAGTTAAAATAAGAAAGGTCGCATAAGCGGCCTTTTTTATCGTCTATAAAAAATATTAATACAATCACTGCTTATTTCTTAAACTTTATTTTTCATGTTCATTTATTCGCACACAGCTGTGGCATACTTAAATAAATCCCCCATGCATGGATCGTCATTCAATGAAAAAACTAACTACAGTGATTGGTTTAGGACTCACATTAGTCACTCTAACCGCTTGCCAAACGCCCCGTCAATATAACGGTGTTACAGGCTTTCAAATCGAAGATCAGACTGCAACAACAGCAACCATAGCATACACGCTAGCAGGACGTGCTAACCGTGACCTTGACGAAAATAAGCTGCAACGCGCATGTCAAAAAACCTTAAACACCACGCAACAATATAAATTAAATGTCTTAAGCGTAAATGAGATTGCTAATCCTAATTTTGCTCAGAAAGATCAACAAGGTGTTCAACTTGGGCAGTCAAGAACATCTTTTGGTTTATCGAATACCCAAGGCTATAACAGCACTGAAGACATGGCGACACGTCAAGCTTTAGAATCACGCCCAAGCAGTCTTCATGTCGTACGTTATACTTGTTCTTAATTGATTTTAAATATGCATAAAAAAGACGCTATTTATAGCGTCTTAACATTTACTTCACAACTCTAATGTCGATCGGTAGCATCTGCTAGTCGTTCAAATTTATTCATAATGGGCAACATCCACTCTGGAATTTGATTTTGTTCAGCTTCGAGTCTTGATTTAAATTTAGATTTCGCAAACAACCACCCTGTAGGTTTACTCCAATCATTTTGCAATAGAATATAATGTTCATCTTCTGGATCTAACCTAAGCGCTTGATTTATCCAATATAATGCCAAATAACGATTTTCTTTTAATCCATGCCCGTTATAACTACAAATACCATAAAGTTGAGCAATCCATGCCAACGATTCAGCATCATGACGAGTGTCATGCATCTGATCAGGCATAATTTTGATAAGCAAGTCCTCACGCTGTTGATCAGTTCCTGTTTTTTGTATGAGATGAAAGTAGGCTTGGTGCGCATCAAAAACTTTTAAATCAAGCGCTTTTTTAAAATATTGTAAAGCTTGATTAACTTTATCATTATCTTTATTCGAATAATTTTCAAAATCTAATTTTTGGTAAATCTGATCTCCTGCCTCACAAAGTGCATTTGGATGATTTTTATCTAGTGCTTGCTTAAACCAATATTCAGCATCATCAGTATTCTGTTCATCAATTAAACAATCTTCTAACCCTAATCCTTGACCACGATAAAGCTGAGCTAGTGAATATATAGTGTCAGTATGTCCAGCTTCTGCCAATGCATGCATAAACTTTAAAACTACAACTTTATTACCTATAAATGCGATATAAGAAATAGCATCATCAATACCATAATCAGCAT
Organism: Acinetobacter sp. CY73; assembly: GCF_059515865.1. Classification (NCBI taxonomy): domain Bacteria; kingdom Pseudomonadati; phylum Pseudomonadota; class Gammaproteobacteria; order Moraxellales; family Moraxellaceae; genus Acinetobacter; species Acinetobacter sp. CY73. The sequence continues at coordinate 137,803 of NZ_JCAKMZ010000004.1, forward strand.
CTTTACTCAGTAAAGCAATACACTCACCCACATCAAACTTATACTCATCTTTTTCAAAACCCCAAATTTCAGCTTCTGATGCAGCTGTTACTAACATATAAATAAATTCGCTATCGTGCCTTTTAAAACAAAGCTTGAGTAGTCTATAGAGAGTCTCATTAATCCCAGGTAACAAATCTGCAAAGTTACACATAGCCCAACATAAGTGATCAACTATATTATCATGCCATTCTGACAACCAAAAAAAATCATTCTCAAATTCTGTAATTAATTTGTCTGTCAAATGATTTAATTGAGTAGCGTACAGGCGACTTTGATCATATAACTCATTATTATCATCTGTTAGATAATTAATCACAAAGTCAATGAACTCACACAAAAAGTCTGCTTTGATATGATCTGGCAAATCAAGTTCAAGTAGTTCTTCAAATTTTCTTTTATATCGATCAATTTCCGAAGCCGCCTCAACTTTCGGGTAATTCCTAATTAACCAATCCGAATTTTTTTTCACCAGTAAACGATTAAATTTCTGTGTTGGCAATGCCTGACAGATTGGACTTTGCAGAAATTGATCAATATTTTCATGATCTTGGCCAGACCACCTTGGATAGAGATAATGCACATACGTTTCAAAGGCAGGAATAAATTCAGCGTCGAACGCTAAAATACGATTGAACCAATAATCAATCGGATAATCCATCTCCTGTTCGGTAGGTACAGGTAGAATTTGTGGCATTTTCAATGATTGAGGTAAAAAACCACCATATTGCTGCAAATACTCAATGCTTGCCTCAGAATAGTAATCCAATTCACTAAAATTGATCTCACCACTTCCAAACCAATATGGCAGTTTAAGATAGCCAGTAAGCGACATGACATCATCGAGTAACCAAAGGCAGCGATGATCTATTTCTATCGCTTTCAAATACCAATAAAAGGCCATATCTTTAGCAATCTCAGCATTGTCCCATGACTGCTGTGAGACAAAAACACTGTACGCACCACCACGAGCTTTGGTGGCAACATTTTCCCAAAATTGACCGAGTAGATATGCACTGAATAGACTTGGAGCGGATTGATGCCATTTCACCAAATGCGAACAGACTTGAGGATAACTCCAATGTTTAAGCTCGTAAAAATGATAAGGTCGGCACCAGAAAAAAAATTGCTCTTCAATAGGTAAATCATGCAAGACTTTTGCAGTTTTACTTATCTGATACATATTCATATAGAGCTGATTAAGCGAATCAAACTGTTGATCCTCAAAATCTTTAATCAAATTTTTTTTAATTTTTTGATAATCTGCATACTCTTCTATATATGGTTTATTCATTGTTATAGATTCTTTATTTGGTTTATAGTTCTGTAAAATAGTATTCTAAGCTCAAGTATATTATCAATAAAATAAAAAAAACGCTATTCATAGCGTCTTATAAAAACTTACATTACGAAATTCGGGTGACTCATCCAAATCAGGCCAAGTCGTGGCACTTCTTTCCTCTAGCTTCTCATATTTCGGATGACTAAAGTTTTTCACACGACTGTCTGCTACCCACACTTCTGGTGCAAATTTTAAAAATTCATCTAAGAAAAAACGGTTACATTGGTCATAGAGCACATCTGCTGCAAGCAAAATATCGACTTGTTCAGCCTTATAGAGATCATCCAAATACTCTAATTCGATGTCATTCAACTCAGCATTGGCACGACAAGCATCTAAACTCACTTGATCAATATCACAACAGATCACACGCTTCGCACCCGCGATTTTAGCTGCAATTGCGACCACACCCGAACCTGAACCAAAATCTAAGACTACTTTATCTTTCACATGATGTGGTTCAGCAAGCAACCACTGTGCCATGGCTAAGCCTGACGCCCAGCAAAAGATCCAATACGGCGTATCATTCCAAATACGACGAATCACCTCATCATCCAACTTATCCGTTGGAAATATAGGCGGAATCAACCACAGTGATATCGGCGTTTCAGGTAATTGCTGTGCTTCGAGTTCACAATGTGGAATCACATCATGCAATGCTTGAAGCAGATGCTCAGGGGCTTTAGGGAATTGAAAAGTACAGCTCATTAAGTTTTTATTCGTTCTAATTTAAAAAATCCCCTCTCCTTTTAGGAGAGGGTCAGGGAGAGCTCTATTTCTTAACCCAAAGCTTTTTCAGCAGCCTCAACCGTTTGGCGAATCAAGGTCGTAATCGTCATTGGGCCCACACCACCCGGAACAGGTGTATATGCAGAAGCAACCTCTTCAATACCCACCAATTGAATATCACCTACACCACCGCCATCACGTGGATGGAAACCTGCATCTACAACCACTGCACCAGGCTTGATCCACTCTTTTTGAATGAGTTCTGCTTTACCTACAGCACCGACAATAATATCCGCTTGCTTCACAAAGCTAGCCAAGTCTTGCGTACGTGAATGACAAATGGTCACTGTTGCGTTGGCTTCAAGCAGCATTGCTGCCATGGGTTTACCCAAAATTGCTGAACGCCCAACAACAACAGCATGTTTACCTGCGATTTGGATGTTGTTTTCTTTTAAAATCGTCATGATACCTGCAGGTGTTGCAGAACCATATGCAGCCTCACCCATTGCCATACGGCCATAACCCAAGCAAGTGACACCATCTACGTCTTTTGCAAGTGAGATTGCATCAAAGCATGCACGCTCATCAATCTGAGCAGGTACTGGATGTTGAAGTAAAATTCCGTGAACATCTGGATTTGCATTCAATTTTTCAATTTCTGCAAGCAACTGTTCTGTTGTTGTCTCAGCTGAAAGTTCAACCTTTAAAGAGTCCATACCGACACGGCGGCAAGCATTTCCTTTCATACGTACATAAGTTGCAGATGCGCCATCATCACCGACTAAAATAGTCGCAAGAATCGGGGTACGACCTGATTTCTCTTTTAGCGCTTCTACGCGAGTTAACAAGTCAGCTTCAATTTGCTTCGCCAATGCACGACCATCTAAAACTAATGCCACGGCACATCTCCAAGTGTTGATATGAATCAATTTTGCACATAATACATGATAATTTTATTTATTTTTCGCTATATGCTGAATTTCTGCACATACAGTATGGCGATGCTATTGTTTTTTTTTCAGGGCTTGCTAATATACGCATCAACAAGACATGGCGGGGTGGCAGAGTGGTCATGCAGCGGACTGCAACTCCGTGTACGCCGGTTCGATTCCGACCTCCGCCTCCATCTTGTTAAAATGCCCGAGTGGTGAAATCGGTAGACACAGGGGATTTAAAATCCCCCGCCCACAAAGCGTGCCAGTTCGAGTCTGGCCTCGGGCACCATTTTAATACTTCTTAAGATGGTGCAATAAAATTTCCAGCTTTTAGCTGGTTTTTTTATGCCTAAAATTTACACTTAAATTAAAAAAATTAGACCTCTTGCGAAAGTCGTTATTGCAAGTTTATCCGGTTTACAAGTGCAGCAATTAAGTTGATGCGTAAACCGAATCGCTTACGTCTGTTTCGGTAGCGTTCACTCAATATTCTAAATGTTTTTAATTGACGATTGATGTGTTCAATCACAATTCGTATTTCTCCAATCATTTTATTGTACTTTTTCTCAATATCAGATAAGGCAGAATTCTTCTTTTTCTTAATAGGAGTCAATAGCTTAAATCCACATTCCTCTAGTCCATGATATCCTAAATCAGTAATCACATATTCACAATGCTTGAATTTTGCAATCGTTTTTCTTGCCAATTTAATGTCATGTTGACTACCACTCGATAGATCTAGACCTATGATTTGTTGGCTCTTTGGATGATAGATCACTTGCGCTTTGAGCGTATGTTTCTTCTTTTTACCACTGTAAAACTTACTCTGATTTTTTTTGGGGACGTTCTATT
>NZ_JCAKMZ010000005.1:0-140386 GCF_059515865.1 Acinetobacter sp. CY73
ATCATATAATCAAAAGCAGACAGAGACGCTTTTGCACCTTCACCCGTTGCAATGATGATTTGCTTATAAGGCACAGTGGTACAGTCACCCGCAGCAAACACACCTTTGACATTGGTTTCGTTGCGCTCGTTGATGATGATCTCACCACGATTGCTTAACTCAACCTTCGAGTCTTTTAAGAAATCCGTGTTTGGCAACAAACCAATTTGAACGAAGATCCCGGCAAGCTCTACAGTGTGCTCAACATCAGTTGTACGGTCTTTGTATTTTAGTGCTGTGACTTGTTTGCCATCACCGACCACTTCAGTCGATAAGGCATTTTTGATCACAGTGGTGTTCGGTAAGCTGTTCAATTTGTCTTGAAGTACTTGGTCCGCACGTAGTTTGGTATCAAACTCAACCAAGGTTACATGCTCAACAATACCCGCAAGGTCAATTGCCGCTTCTACACCCGAGTTACCCCCACCGATCACTGCAACACGTTTGCCTTTAAACAGTGGACCATCACAGTGTGGGCAGTACGCCACACCACGGGTACGGTATTCAGCTTCACCCGGTACATTCATCTCTCTCCAACGCGCACCTGTAGACAGGATCACGGTTTTCGATTCAAGTTTTGCACCATTTTCCAAAGTCACTTCAACATTACCGTAAGTGGTTTGGTCTGCACCCACAATCGATTTCACTCGTTGTAGATTCATGATGTCGACACCATACTCACGGACATGTGCTTCCATTTCAGCTGCAAACTTAGGACCTTGAGTCTTTTGAACTGACGTGAAGTTCTCAATGTCCATGGTATCCATCACTTGACCGCCCATGCGCTCAGCCACGATCCCAGTACGAATGCCTTTACGAGCCGCATAGATGGCTGCGGTATTGCCCGCAGGACCACCCCCAATCACCAATACATCAAAGGCTTCTTTGGCATTGAGCTTCTCCGCATCTTTCGCAGCAGCGTTGGTGTCTAACTTGGCAATGATTTCTTCCAAAGTCATACGCCCTTGACCGATGTGTGCGCCATCTTGGAACAACATTGGAACGGCCATGATTTTACGTTCTTCGACTTCGTCTTGGAAGAATGCACCATCAATCATGGTAGCTGTAGTGCCTGGGTTGTTGATCGCGATTAAGTTCAAGGCTTGAACCACGTCAGGACAGTTATGGCAGCTGAGTGATACAAACACATCAAAGTTTGATTTAATGCCTAAGTCTTTAATTTGAGCCAACACTTCATCAGAAACTTTCGGTGCATAACCAGAAACTTGTAGCAAGGCCAAGATCAAAGAGGTGAACTCATGACCCATTGGAAGACCCGCAAAGAATACACGTGGTTGTTCACCTACTTTTGCAATTCCGAAACTTGGTGCACGGCTGTTAGTTCCGTCAAAACGCGCAGTCACCAGTGCAGACAATGCCGCCACTTCTTCAACCAGTTCTTTAATTTGATTTGATTTATCTGTGCCATTTAAGGTTGCCACGATTTCAATTGGGCTTTCAAGGCGTTCAAGAAGTGTTTTGAGTTGTGCTGAAGTATTTTGATCTAACATTGCTAACGTCTCCAAAGGAGTAAATGTTTATTTGATAAATGAATCATAGCCAAATCTTATAAACAGGTAAAACAGTTTGTTTTTATACAAACAATCGGTTTTTTGAATTCTATAATTATTGAGAATATTGGTTATACTTAAACCTAATAAATAACAATAAATCTAGCCATAATGAAAACAGTAAAATTTGATGCTAATCGTATTTTTAGAGAACCAGATCATTTTCTCCTCGCACCTCAACATTTACGTGAAAATAAAGAGTTTATCAAAAAGTGTTCAAATGAAAGTGGTGGAGACTTTTTCGTTTATGTGGAAGATAAGTTTAAACAAGATGAAGATTTTGTATTCGAAAACTCTTCTCTACATTCAAGCCCTTTATACTTAAAAGAATACAAAGGCTATACCTTTTGCAAATGCCTTTGGGGGAGAGCAAATTATTTCAGTATTCACAGGAAATATCGCTATTTCGATAAAGACATTGCCTTAGCAATTGCTTATGAAGGACGTAATCTTGATCAATATTCTCCAGAATTTGCTTTTAATAAAACAAGTGCTTTCCATTATGCTCGTTACTTTTCAAATAATTATGAAAACTTAAAACCAAAATTTCAGAACAATATTTATTTAGCAATGGCGGCATTGACTGATGATTGCGCTATTGATATCACCCAATATAAAAAAATCATCAAAAGTCGTTTATTTTGTCAAATGTACCTCATTTATGATGCCGAAAATATTTCAAAGATTCCAAAAAAGTTCCAGATGGAAGCCAAATTTGTTCAGCACGTATTGGCACATAATCCAGATTTTTACCCCCACATAAATACTCAATTTAAAGCTCAAGAAAAATACCTCACAATTGCACTCAATGCTCAGCGTCCAAAAATCTATGAATCCAATCACTCCAAATATGGCATTACACCACGTCGATCTACTCAGCCCGGAGATTTAATACTATCCGCTCCAGAGAAGTTTCAAACTACAAAAAATCTTTATCGTGCTGCGATGCTAGGTTTGTCTAATTTAAATGGCTATAAAGGGAAAATGAGTCTGGAAATTGCTCGAAAATTAGTTGAGCTTAATCCGAGGAATTTTCATGCCTTAAGCGATATTTATAAACGTCATGATCTGATTATTCGGACAACAATCCGAAAATATCCTGAAATTATTGTAGATATTGATCCAAAACACTCCAATTATAAAGCCTATGCAAAAATAGCCTTGCAAGTAGATGGTAGCTTACTCAGGTACATAAATGAAAATACATGGACAGATGCACTTATTTGCATTGCGCTGAAAAGTTCAGGATATAGTTTTAATTATTTAAACGATCAATTAAAAGATAATGAGAAATTTATAAAAATTGCGTTAAAGCAATCGGGCGAAATATTTAAAGAAATTCCATTAAGACATCAATCTAACCATGAAATCATTGGGTTAGCATTAAAAAATAAACCTGCAGTGTATGAATATTTACCCACTGCATTTAAAAATGACATCGAAATATGTGAATATGTATATACAAAACTTCCACGTATGATGGAATTTATGCCAAGAATATGTTTGACAAATAAATTAAAAATTGAAGAAGCATTAGAAAAAGATGGCCTAGCGTGGCCGTTTCTACCTTATAAGTTGAAACAAGATCATGGTTTAATGAATGTAGCCGAATCTCAAAATCCTTTGATTTTAGCTAAAATTCTTAATGAAAAAGAAGAAAAATTTCCGTTGGAATATATTAAATGGAGAAATCAAAATCATGACCTATACGCTGAACTTCCCCATGTTTTTCGTAATGATCCTGAGTTGTCTTTAGATGCAATCAAACTCAATATTGATAATATATATTTCCTACCTGTTGCATTGATGAAAAATGATGAATTTATGCAAAAGGTGTATAAAATTTTTCGTAAAGAATGTAAAAGACAGTGGAAGTTATTTAAGAACAATTGTGATCAACTCATTGCATAGTCGAATACACAAATAAGCATTGAATGTACCTTTTATAATAAGTTTAACAATATCTTGTTTATGTAAAACAGATTGAGAAATTTTACAATTCAATTCGAGCATCAAAAACAAAGATTTAGAAAGTGCGCTGACTCAAGCCTCTAAGTTTGCTTAACTATCCTTATACTTATGAAACAACTTTTAACTTTGCTATACTTAAAAATTAATCAATAACAATATAACTCATTCAAATGACTACCGAAAAATTCAAAATTCACCAACTGCTTAATGATCCGAGCCATTTCCTTTTAGCACCTAAGCACTTGCGCGAAAGTAAGGCTTTCATTGAGAAATGCTGTAATGAAGAGTTTGGAGATATTTTTATTTATGTCGACGAAAAATTCAAAAAAGATGAAGAGTTTGTATTTAAGAATGCTTCATTACGTGCGAGTCCCTCCTATTTAAAATTTATTAAAGGTTATGTTTTTTGTCATTGTATTCGAAGTTATGTCGATTATTTTGACATAACTCGACCTTTCCGCTACCACGATAAAGATATCGCATATGCAGTTGCGTATCGTGGAGGGACATTAGAATATCTTTCAGGGAGATATGCATTTAATAACATCACTTGTTTTTTCTTTAATAGCGATGATTCTTATAATTATTTTGAACTCACCCAAAAGCAGCAAAACAATCCTTATCTAGCCATGGCAGCAATTACTAAAGCTTATGATATTGATGTTAGTAATAAGCTGATGAATGACCGTAGATTTTGCCAAATGTACGTGATTTATAAAGCAGAGAAATTTGAAGTCATTGCTAAAAAATTTCGATCAGATGCCAAATTTGTTCAGCATGTATTGGCACGCAATCCAGATCTTTACCCATACCTAGATATCAAATTTAAAAATAAGAAAAAATATCTGAAAATAGCCTTGAATGCACAGCGACCTGATATCTATCATTTTAATCATTCTAAGTATGGCATTTGGGTGCATAGAACGACGACACCTGGAGATGTGCTGATGGCAGCTCCAGAAAAATTTCATAGCCTTCCCAATTTATATCTTGCAGCTTCACTAGGACTATCAACCTTGGAGGGCTATACAGGCCCGATGAGCGCTGAAATTGCACGCAAATTGGTTGAACTTCATCCAATCAATTACAATGCATTGGATGACAGTTTTAAAAATAATGACCTGATTATTAGAACCACTCTAAGAAAATATCCTCGAATGATTCAAAAAATTAATCCAACGCATCAGCATTATCTTGCCTATCTCAAAATAGCACTACAATTGGATGGTGGTTTGATTGAATGTGTTCCAAAAGAATTATGGACAGATAAATTGATCTGTACCGCACTCAAAAGTGCTGGCTACGCTTACAGTTCTTTTAGTAATGAATTAAAGAACAATGAAAAATGGATCAAAATTGCATTAAAGCAAGCTGGGGAAATGTATACAAACATTCCATTGGCCTATAAATCGAATCGTGAAATGATTTGGTTAGCATTAAGAAATAAACCCGCCATTTATGAACATTTACCGACCGAATTTAAAAATGACATCGAAATATGTGAATATGTATACGCAAAGCTTCCACGCATGATGGAATTTATGCCTAAACGAAATTTAGTTAACAGGGAATTATTGTTACAGGCATTGATGAAAGATGGTTTGGCTTGGGTGTATTTACCGCATCATTTAAAACGTGATTTAAGTTTAAAAAAACAAATATTTGAACAATGCGATATGACCGCGTCTGCTTTAGTGCCTAAATTATCAAATGAACTTGATCAACCTGATTACTTTGAAAGCCAATCTGAAAAAAAGAACTTTTACTATAAATTGTCTTTAAAAGATCGAGCCGACCCAGATTTGGCATTGATTTCTATTCAAGTTGATATAGACAATATTTACTTTTTACCTGTTTCACTGATGAAGAATGACGAATTTATGGAAAAGGTATATAAAATTTTCCGTAAAGAATGTAAAAGACAATGGAAAATATTCAAACACAATTGTAATCAATTGATTTCTTAAGAATTTCATAAATAATGAATATCTATAAATTAGATGAGTAAATGATCTAAACCAAATTATTCAATCGTTAAATTTGTAGAACACTCTATTGCAAAACTGAGCCTATTACTTGAATGCTAAAAAATCTAAAGTAGATCTCAATTAAATTCTAGTGATTACTTAGATGCAAAAAAAGCAATTTTAATGACAGAGTATTACTCAATCAGTTCTTTAAAAATCCATAAAGTTTCTACACCCGGATTAAAGGGCAATTATTCACAATCTAATCGCTACTGCATACCATAAAAGTAAGCTCATAAAATTATTGTTAAAGTTATCATTAGGTCTGAGATGATTTGAATAGGAATGTGAACTGATAATTTACAATTATCTCTCAATCTTTTAAGAAAAAATTCATAAATCTCAGATGTAATCTTCAAAGCTTCTAATTTGTCAAATCATATACCCGATACGAACTAAACACTCGACTCTTCAATCAATATCCTCCGTTACACAACAAAAAGAGTAAGTACATGAAAATTGAATTTGTTTTTGATATTGTTTATCCCATGAGTTATGTCGCATTCCAAAAATTAAAGAAAAACTGGAATGAACAAACTGCTTCGCGCATTGAACTTCTACCTATTCAAGCTGTTCCTGAGATTCCTGAACAAGGGTTAAATGTGCTTGAATACCTTACTGAAAAATATGGCTCAACTGCAGCACAAAGAAAACTGGAAATGACCAAATTTGAGGCTTATAGCGAAGACATTGAAGTGAATATTGAGCATATGAAACGTATGCCTAATAGTCGTTTAGCTCATCAAGCGATTTTGGCTTTGGAAAATACCTTAGATAAGTTTGCGCTGACTCAAGCACTTTTTCATGCCATATTTGCACACGGTAAAGATATTTCCGATGCTGATGTTTTGAAAAATATAATCGAAGGCATTGGTTTAGACGGCAATCATGTTCTACGTTCAATACAACATAAAGAAATCGCAGATCATCAACGTGATATCACCCAGTATGTTCAAAACTTAGGAAAACATCCGATACCCTATTTTATTGTCAACGGTGAAATCTCTGATGAAAGCTTTTCAACTCAGCAGATTAAAGATTTATTACGCCAAGCCAGCTAAGTCAAAAACAAAAATAAATCATCTCATTATAAAAAAATCCCGAATCAGCTTCGGGATTTTTTTATAATATCTGAATATTCTGTTTTTTAAATACCGTCAATCAGCTCTCAATCTGATATTGAATACGATTGATTCGACCTTTTAAACGTTGAGATATCGAATAAAAGATTAAGCTGAATAAAAATAACAATGCAGACAGAGCAATGAACGAAATATTTGCGAGTAGAGAAAGTTGATTTGCTTTTAACACTTTCGGTTCAATACTTTTCGCCAAAGGTGTCATCGCTTGACCATAAACTTGCTTCTGCATCGTCCAAATCACTTCAGGTTTAAAACCATACTCAATAAAGTTATGTTGTGTTCTTTCAGCCTGCGCCAGTTGTGCCACATAAGAAGTAGCAACATCCTTATCGATTGGCTTGTGCAATAATGCGACCTGCCCTAATACATATGCTTTGACCGTATTATTGCTATTATCCTCATTCATAATTTGTGCAATTTCACTTTCTTGAATATGTTGTTTGTAATAAGTCAATTCATATTGATCTTGTTCATCATCATCACTCATATCATATTGAATATAAGTCAAAGCAGACCAAATCAGAATGATAGAAATCAGCCAAGCAACAAATTTAAGTATGAAAGACTGAAATCTGATTGCAAAAAACTTAAACTTTTTCAAAAAATGAATGACTACAAATGCACCGATCATCGAACAAAAAATTTTCAAGATGAACCAACCCATCCAACCCAATAAATTAAATAAATAATCCGGTTGATTGTGGTATTGAGAAATAATGCCCTGAATCGAATACGGAACATGCAATTGTTCAACGCTTTGAGTCATTCCAAAAAAACTATAGACAACATCCTGCTGAATAAAAATCGCAACAAAACTGACTAGAAACAAACTACCGGTCAACACACTCATTAGACTCAGCTTGTTTTGACGCTTTTGTAATACGTTTAAACCTGTTGCGATCTGTTCGGATTTAACAGGATGATCTTCTACAGTTTTCAATCAAATGACCTCGACGATATGACCTATGAATGTGTTTGGTTATTACTGGAGTCAATAACCAATTGTTGCAAATTGGTTTGTAATGCACGAATCCGTGTAGATGCCTCCTCACGCTTCTGCATACCCTCTTTCTGAATCTGAATCACATCATTTACGGTATTAATGAGGGTATTCTGTACATGTTCAAGGGTTTCAATATCAATCACTGAACGCTGATTGGCTTTCGCAGTATCAACAGAGTTCTGATGCAGTAAATCTGCATTACGCTTCAACAAATCATTGGTCGCATCATCAATGCTATTTGCCAATTGCACACTATTCTTTTGCTCATTCAACGAAATGGCTAAACTGATCTGGTTTTTCCACGCAGGCAAGGTAATATTTTTAATTGCGTAAAATTTATCGACCAACATCATATTATTCGACTGAATAATACGAATCATCGGCAAGGTTTGCATTGCAGACTGCTGTAATACCTGCAAATCACTGACGCGTTTTTCAAGATTATTGGCGAGATGATTCAGATCATACACACGCTGATTGGTTTGCTGATCTTGCTCCTGTGCCGAAAGTGTCGAAATTTCTTGTTGGATTTCCTGTTGTTTAAGACGCCCTGCTGCGATATAGACACCTAATTGCTTATATTCATCTTGCACGCCTTCGAACATTTTATCCAAAGTACCCACACGTGCCTTCAAACCATTTTGCGACGTTTCTATTTCTTTCACCAAAGCATCAATTTGCTCTTTCGTGGTATTAAAATGCTGATCAAAGTTTTGCTTCGCACCTCTAAACTTACTTAAAATTCCACCCAAAAAACCACTACTTTTCGGTTTATTTAAAATACTTGACGTATTCAGTTGCTGTGCCACATTCACGACTTCATTGAGCTTTTGACCCGTTACATCGAGGTCTTTATTTTTGACCAAGTTAAGCAATTCATCAGTATACGTTGAAGTCTTGGTTGCAATATTCTTACCGTACTCAGCAACACTAGAATGATTCATATCTGCCAACTCTTTACGCGCTGTCTGTACGGCTTGAAAATCTTGAGGTTGCAACCCAATTTCTTTCAAGTTCATTTTTTCAAAGTCTTGCTGTTGAAGCTCTGTAGATACTTCAGTGGATGACTTCACCAATAGTTCTGAATTTGAATCTGACATGATATCCCCTTATTTTTTATCTAATGATTTCTGTAATGATTGAATGAGTTTTTCTCGGCTTTTATCAAGCTCATCTAAAGTAGTCTGTGTGTTTCCAGAACTATTTTTTTGCTGTTGACTCTGTTTTAAATGATATTGCCAAGCAGGAATGAGGACTTGCTCAGCTTCTTTAAAACGATCCATCAAGCTGAATGAAAGTTGTTGTGTAAGTTGCATTTGCGCCAGAGCAATGTCATTACTGGCTTGCAAGGTCTGCAAAGTATTAATCTTCTTCGAGAGCCGATCTTCAAAATTGTTTAAAGGATGCAAATTTTTCACAAAATTAGGGTATTCGACTAGAAATTCTTGTGCAGCACGAATATATTTCGCCATTTGTTCACGTAAACCGTTGGCTTGTTGAAAGCGTGATTGTGACTTTTGAATCTCAATTTGAAGCTTTTGACTCAATTGTTGGGCTTGATGAATATTACGATCCAAATCTTTAAGATATTTAATTTTGCCAGCATTGAATTCTAAATCTAAACCCAACCAACGTTGCAGGGCATTAAATTTTTTAACTTTGAGCGATTTTTTGGATTGATTCAGTTGTTGAATAATATCGGCAATGACATGGCTCAGCTGTTGTGTAAGTTGAGGGTCAACCCCATTTAACAAGGCTGCTTGTGATTGAATCAAATGATCAGCATAATGATTCAGACGAACTTGATCATCCAACAGGGGTACAAGATCATTGCGTTTAATCGCGATAAGCTCATCGGGACTCACCGTAATTTGATCAAGTGGAACAAGCTCAGAAAATTGCTTCATATCATTAAAATAAATTCGTAATCTGTTTATAGTAAATAGTTATATGCGTTCTAATGTAGCAAATTGCAATGAAACAACGGCAATTATCATTCACTTTATATTTACTCAAATCGTTATGCAATCACAAATACTTAAATCGTTAACGCATCTAAATCGAATTAAAAACCCGCTGTATTCAGCGGGTTTGATGTAACGTTGAGGAGGTCAATTAAAAAAACATCACTGTTATTGCTTTAATGACGACGTGATACCTGTCTCGCTCTATACCCAAGTAAACCTGCCAATCCCAACAATGTGAACCAACTGATTGAACCCCCTCCACCATTGCTCCTCACACTACCTGGAGCAGTCGCCGTATTATTTAAGTGAATTTTTCCAGTACCTGAGGGTGCGCCATCTGCGTCGTAAACGACATAATCGACTTTATAAGAAAACACATCTAATGTATTTTTCAATTGTAAGGTGACATTACCACCATAACACGTGTATTTACTGTCTAAATTCGGACATGGGCCTGAACGATCTGCCCGTATAGCGATTGGATCTGGTAAGTTCGTAATACGAATGGCTTGCGTTTGACCTTGAGGATTTAGAAAGAATGCAGACTTGTTTGAATTCGTTAATGTACTCACCAGTCCATCACCATCATCATTGGCACCTTTGAGCAAATCAATACTGACACTTTGAGTTCCACCATGATCAACAGTGATATCTAATTTCTCAGGAACAACTGGGGCAATATTGGTAAAACGACCTAAAATATAAGCACTTGCAGATTTAGAGGTTTGCTTATTTTTAAGGGTGTACTGACATACTTCAAAATCACTGTCTGCGGTGACACGATCATCTTCTCTATAAAGCATGATCTGTTTTAAATTACTATTCCAAGTACACTTTAATCGTGTGTCATCCTGACCGATAAATAAGCCATCTGAACCCAGTTTACCGACACCTGTTCTCACTACAGATACTTCATAGTTGTCAGGATTTAAATGCTGAATTTGACGCGCACCATTCACCACTAATTCATCAGGCATATTGGCTGTAAAAGGATCAATAAAAATAGTTCTGTATTTTTGATCTGATTGTGTATATCGAATTAAGTTACTAAATTCATCACGGCGCAGTTGATAATATTTTAATAATTCAGGTTTGGTTTCTTTATTATTTATCAGATCATTGAACAAGTCATAATTGGCTTGATAGTTTGAAATTAAACCTGTTACGGATTTATTGGTATCCGTAATATTTTGAACTGTTAGATGTAACACTTCAGTTGAACCGATATCACAGCTGTTACTCTTCATACTTGCAGTGGTTGACTGTGATGATAAAGCCCGTTTAATGCCTCTCTGATCAAACTCAGAACAACCGCCATTACCTCCTGCATCAATCAGACTCAAACCTGTTTTTTCAAGTGGAAAATACATTGGTAGAAAATCTGTATATTCCTGATCTATTTGTAGTGAGCTTAAAAGGTCACTTATTTTTAATCCATTGATATCAACTGAATTCTTGATTGCATAATCCAGACTCGTTTTAGGTAACTCGCAATCTGCATTACTCAGATTCATTGCATTTTTTTCAGTCTCTATATTCGCATTATTGACAGTGGCAATATCTCCACTGTTATATTTACACGATTTAGCTGAGTTAAATGCAAGGATATTATAATTTAGAGTTTTCTTCGCTGTTGCATCATAAAGTAGTGCAGTAGAAGCAGTATTCTCTACGATACTATTGCTTAATAAACCTAAACTAGAATTTGGGCTTAGATTATTGAGAGTTGCTCCAGTAAATCCACTAAATTCAATGATCCGTCCTGTATTTGAATTGACTATATTTTTACTGATGGTACTTGTCGAAATAAGGGCTGTGGGTTGACCACAATAAGCCAATGTGCTTTGGCTGTTCGCATCACCATTTGCAATGATACTACTTCGGTTAATTGCAATATTTCTCGTGGTGTAATTTAACCCATCTAAACAAGTCATGGCTAGAACACTACCAGTCACCGCTTTATTATCTTTGAGTACAGAACCTGTAATGGTTAGATGACTATTGATATCATTCAGGAATATCGCACCACCTTTATCAGCCTTTGAACCTTGAATCACCACATTGATGAGTTCAGCATTGCCACCTAATAGAAGAGCGCCTCCAGCACCCACGTTATAACCATCAGCCAATACAATATTCTCTAGGGTTAAACTCGGCTTTTCCAAATTGATGGTATTAAATAAACGCGATGAACCTTGGCCTGAAATCGTTGTTTTTAATGGTGTTTTTGCTGGATAATCATTATTAATCGTATTGGGTCTTGTAAAGTCAGCAGGCTCTTTACCAATGATATAAAGCGGAGAATTAGGTGTCAGTTCTCGCTTGAGCAGATAAGTTCCTGCTTCTAATTGAATCTTTTTAACATTAGAAGCATAGCGATCCCCTTTTGGACAGCCACCATACGGCTGATGAGTCGAAGCTGCGGTTACAGCTTCTCGCAACGAACATTTACTCGGATTTTCACCATCCTCATCATCGAAGGTGGTCACTAGAATGGTAGTATCCTCGGCTGCCATAAGTGACATCGCCGCCAATACAGCCATTGTTAAGAGTCCTTTTGTGAATTTTTTCATCACTCATCCTTATTTTTATTTTGTCGATATACTTTTATCGTTTTGTTTGGCGACGTAAACCAATCAAGCCCAACAACCCTATTAAACCCGCAACACCAAAACCACCACCAGAAGTTTTCACACTATAATCTTTAAATGTATCAGGTGGATCTTGGACGACATTTGTTTTGATCTCAATCCGTTTATTTAAAGAATCACTAAAGTAAGTTGTGGTTGTAATGACCGAAATCTTAAATTGATCACTTCCATGAAAATCACTGCCAGGTTGATAACTAATATCACCTTCCTGTGTAAGTGTTAATTTCCCTTTGGATGGGACATGATCTGATTGGATTATTTTTAAACATCCAGGTTGCCAAGTTCCACCGTTCGGTTCATTACCAAAAAGATTTTGACACTGTGCTGGTGTAATGAGTTCTCCATCGACCAGTTGATCACGTATCGACATTTTAGCAACGTCGCCGTATTTGATATCAGCTCCAACAAGTTCAATGCTATTTAAATCGACCTTAAGCTCGACTGCCCCACGGTCACAAAGATCTCTTATATTATTACGTGGAAAAGGTCTTTGATCAGACGTTTCACATGAAATAAACGTCATACCTGATGTCGGACCTTTATTCACGATAGGTGAATCATTCAGACTACGATAACTTTCTAATAATCTCGGTCTAAAATAACCTAAACTTGAATCTGGATACTCTTTAAAAGGACATAAAATACCATCTGATGTAATATCACACGTACCTTCGACAGACGATGAAGCAATCAGATTAGTGCTACCCAAGCTTTGAGAAAGCGTTCCAGCGCAACCATTTGAATATAAGTTATTACTCAAATTATTGGCGATCCCCCCTTGGCGAATAGTGCAATCTTCAGTTCCATTTTTAGCCAAGATACTGTTGCCAACAAAACCAAGCTCTAGCGGCGCGTCTAGAATCAATCCTTTGGTGTTAAAAATCATGGTGATATTGTTGACGGACATTTTATCCATGACCCGGATGGTATGACCTTTATTGTTAAAAATCGTGCTGTTTACCATCCCTCTGGCATCACTCTTAATATTTGGAATTGAATCTTTTTCAAATCCCTCCAAACTATCAAATAATGCAGCAGATGCTCCGGTCACCTCATTATCTCTAACAATAGAAGATTTGACTAAGTACTGTGGCGTAACACTATATATAACTGCCCCTGTTTCAGCCTTATTGCCTTGCATCACCGAATTCGTAATGGTGACAAAACCAGGTGTCTTTAGAAGATCAAATTTGCCTGCGCTGTAAATTGCCCCACCTAACGTCGCTTTTCCATTCAACAGTTGTGAGTTATTTAAATTCAATACCTCTTTATTATAAATAAGACCACCTTGCTCTTTGCAAAGTATGGCATCACAACCTTTTAAGGTAATTTCATGAAAATTTACCTGAATTGGAGCATTATCATCATCTTTTGTTTCAGTTGTTTCTGATTTTCGATCAATATTGAAAATGCGATCTATACCATTCATTTTGATCACAGCATTCTGTTTTCCCAACAAGTTGCTGTTTAAATCAGATTCATAGCGAGTTCTAAACGTCACATCTTTCGAGATTAGGATTTCTTTATTTAAATGGTAAGTAAGAGATTCGAGATTAATATTGTTTGTTGTTTCTTTACCTCCACAGCCATTGTAGCCTGCTTCTGGTCGACCTTGATTGATATACTCTATTGCTTCACGCAGTGAGCACTTATCATCTGCAGCAGTTACGTCTTCAGTAGTATTAACAATGATATCCGCTGCGAAAGTTTGACCAGCGAAACACAATAAAACCAAGCTTATGCTTTGTTTAAGCATAGAGAACTCCTTGTTTTCTTTATTTTTATAATCAGCGCAACATAAAAATGTAACACTATTATTCCTTTTCGCGTACTTTGTCACATTTGGTCAATTTAAACAATTTTTTTTGGGTTACAGATTATTATTTTCGACGAATGAAATTCATGGTCAAAAAAATTTAAATTTAGATATTTTATTGCTTATATTCATCAATCAATGCATAGATTTGCTTGATCGTCGCATTAGACAGTTTCACTTTCTCCCCTTGTAACAACTTTTCCAATTGCTCTAAGGATTGAAGTAAGGTGCTGGTCTGAGTCGGACCATGCATCAGTAAGTAATCAATGATTTGTGGATCAAAATGAAGACCTTTACGCTCTATTACTGAGGTCAGTAATGCCAATCGATCTGCATAGGACTGTCCAGTAGGCACTTTCACACTGACAGCCTGTGTTAAGCGTGACTGCAAATCAGGAAGCTCAAGCTTAAGCTCTATCGGTGCAACACGAGAGGAGAAAACCAATTGTCCTCCTCCCTCATTATTATTATTAATCAGATGAAATACTGCTTTTTGCCAATGAGGCACACCACTAATCGCTTCAATATCATCTAAGGCAACTAAATCATACATTTCCAGTGAAGTAATTGCTTCAATCGGTGCATCCAGTAATTCGAGTAGAGAAACCTTGATTGCAGACTTTCCCACTTCCAAATAAGAATCACAAATCGCTGTCAGCAAATGACTCTTACCCGTGCCTGCTCCACCGTAAAGATAAAAACGGTTCATCAGTCCGGCATGTAACTGTCTAACGCCATCGATTACAGGCCCCCAACCCGGACCAGAGAAATCACTGATTCGAGCATCGAGTTGGGGTTCTATATTCAATTGTAATTGACGCATCTAATGAAAGTGCCCTTATGGTTCTTTTCGATCTGGTAAATCCATGTTACTAGAATTTTCAGTAACTTGCTGATTATTTACAACTGGATCTTTAATTTCAACATCAATATCCACGTCTTGAGTACGAATACTCACAGATCCAGAAGCATCCGTTTGAATTTCAACATTGTTATAACCATAAAGTTGACTTTTTTCATAGCTATCACGAGCATGTCTAAGTAGTACAACAATCACAGCTGCGACAGGCAATGCAATGAGCATTCCTAGGAATCCAGCAAGTTGTGCCCCTGCCAGCACTGCAAACACTACAGCTACAGGAGAAAGACCGATTTTATCGCCAAGTAAGAAAGGCTGTAATACATAGCCTTCCACGCCTTGTCCAATCATAAATACAACCAGAACCAAGGCAAGCTGCATCCAATCCACACCAAACTGAAGTAATGTGGCAATCACGGCTGCAACAATACCGACAGCAAAACCAAGGTAAGGAATAATGCTTGCCAGACCTGCAATCATTCCAATGATTAAACCAACATCAAGTCCAATCAGTTGTAATCCAACTGCGTAAACAATGCCTAATAAAATCATGACCAAGAATTGCCCTTTAACGAATGCACCTAAAACACTGTGACATTCACCTGCAATTTCGAGCGTTGTTTTCTCATATGGACGTGGAATTAAGCGATGTAGACTATCCAGCATTCTTCTCCAATCTAAGAGGAAGTAGAAAGCGATGATCGGAATGAGGACAACAGTACCACCCACTTGAATAAAGTTAAGTCCAGATTGAGCCACTCTGAGTGCCATGGCTTGCAAACTATCAGTACTGTAGTTGGTCTGAATATAATCCATCACGATCGTCGACATGTGATTGGTATCGATCTCCATTTCTTCGACATTAAAGGTATTGGATACCCATGGAAGAAAATTGGAGTTAATCCAATTAATACCGACAGGAATACTATCGCGCGCAATAATCAACTGTTTCCAAACCAATGGAACGATGTACCAGAACGCCATGGTTACCGCTACACCAATCCCGATAAAGACCGCACCAATCGAGAACCATCGAGGCAGACCCATCTTTTGTAGTTTATCGACTAATGGACTAAATAAGTAAGCTACAAGAAAAGCAATAATAAATGGAATGACGACAGGCTTTAATAGATACAAAATCCATAGGAAAAGCGCTAGCCCAGCGATAATAAAAATTCGTTTTAATGTACGATCTTGCATGCAATCTCGCCTTTTTCTAAGTGATTCGTTATTGAAATAAAAATATTTCGCTAAAGATAACATTTTAAGGCATAAATACCATAAGAGTTTCGTATATTCAGGTATAATCTCCGCGCGAATGCGGAGACTTCATTATGAGCAACTCAACCTCTACCCATAACACTGGTTTAAGCTATAAAGACGCAGGTGTCGACATTGAAGCGGGCGACGCATTAGTCGATCGTATCAAATCTGTTGCAAAGCGTACTACACGTCCTGAAGTGATGGGCGGTCTTGGCGGCTTCGGTGCCCTTTGTAAAATCCCTAAAGGTTATGAAGAACCTGTTCTCGTATCTGGCACAGATGGTGTTGGTACAAAATTACGTTTAGCATTGAATTTAAATCGTCATGACACCATTGGCCAAGACTTGGTTGCCATGTGTGTGAACGATCTTCTGGTTTGTGGTGCTGAACCCTTATTCTTCCTTGATTACTATGCAACAGGTCATTTAAATGTCGATGTTGCTGCTAATGTAGTGACAGGTATTGGCGCGGGTTGTGAGCTTGCTGGTTGTGCATTGGTCGGTGGTGAAACTGCTGAAATGCCAGGTATGTATGAAGGCGATGACTACGATCTTGCAGGTTTCTGTGTCGGTGTAGTTGAGCAAAGCAAAATTATTGATGGCACTAAAGTTAAAGCGGGAGACGTTTTAGTTGGTGTAGCATCGAGTGGTGCTCATTCAAATGGTTATTCTTTACTTCGTAAAATCATTGATGTAAAAAATGTTGATTTAACTCAAATCGTTGATGGTCGTCCTCTTGCAGATGTTGCAATGGAACCGACGCGCATTTACGTAAAATCTATTCTTGAATTACTTAAGCATGTTGATGTTCACGCGATGGCGCACATCACAGGTGGCGGTTTACCAGGTAATCTTCCACGTGTACTCCCAAATGGCGCTCAAGCAGTTGTAAATGAGTCCTCTTGGGATTGGCCAGAATTATTCAAACTACTTCAAAAAGAAGGTGGCGTTGAACAGTTCGAAATGTACCGTACCTTTAACTGTGGTGTAGGTATGGTGCTTGTTGTTGATGCAAGTGAAGCCGACAAAACAGTTGAACTCTTAAACGGTTTAGGTGAAAAAGCTTGGACTATGGGTCATATCGTAGACAACGCAGAATCTGTTGAAGGCGCTGACGAAAAAATCCGTGTGGTTTTTGCTTAAGTCGCTATTATGATTAAAATTGCTGTCCTTGTTTCAGGTAGTGGTTCCAACCTTCAAGCCTTGATTGATGCCAATCTTTCAGGGCAAATTGTCGGGGTGATTTCCAACAAGCCTGAAGCATATGCTTTAGAACGTGCACAAAAAGCCAATATTGCGACGGCTGTGATTGAACATAAGCATTATCCTAATCG
This sequence comes from Acinetobacter sp. CY73, assembly GCF_059515865.1. Lineage (NCBI taxonomy): Bacteria > Pseudomonadati > Pseudomonadota > Gammaproteobacteria > Moraxellales > Moraxellaceae > Acinetobacter > Acinetobacter sp. CY73. The sequence goes on from NZ_JCAKMZ010000005.1 coordinate 17,643, forward strand.
TGAAGCCTTTGATGCAGTCATGCATCAACAGTTAATCGACTGGGATGTTGATCTGGTTATTCTCGCTGGATTCATGCGCATCTTAAGTGCAGGTTTTGTCAAATCATGGGAAGGGAAAATGGTGAATATCCACCCTTCTTTATTGCCACATTACAAGGGCATGCACACACATCAACGTGTTTTAAATACAGGCGATGTGTTCCATGGATGCACAGTGCACTATGTCACGGCTGAACTTGATGCAGGTCAAGCCCTTGCTCAAGGTGTCGTCAAGGTCGCGCTAAATGACAATATTGAAACACTTTCTTCACGTGTTCATGTTCTAGAGCATCTGATTTATCCTCAAGCTGTTGAATGGATTTGCAATGGAACAGTTAAATACACGCAAGAGGGTGTTTTATACCGTGGTCAAGCCTTAGTCGAACCACTTCAATTTTGTAAATTATGAGTTTAAATCATGATGGGTAAATCTAAACCCGCCATAGATTTCACATAAAAAACGCATCTTAAGATGCGTTTTTTATTGCTCAAAATAACACTGATAGATCATTATTTCTTAGACTGGAGCAAATAGGTTTAATGTACTTTATTGAAGCACCAAAGTTTTAATTTTTTCCGCGACTTCGATCGGATGCTCCAAAGGAAACATATGCCCTCCCTCAAAAATATGAAAAGGTATCCCGAATTTTTTTTCAGCTTTGTGAGGAAACTTACGTGCTAAAAATGGCCCTTGAGAAGCAACAAGCATGTCCACAGGAATCATGGGTTTAGCTTGAGGCATCCACCACAAGGAAGGATTGGTCCTGAAAATTTCAACTTCTGTCATTTTCGGGATAGTCAGTTCAACGCCACCGCGTAGATGATCATCTGTCAAAGCATAACGAATATAGTCATCAAAACATTGCTGATCAAATTCTTGATAAAACCCTTTAGGTCTCAATAATTCAGCAGCTTGCTCACGACTTTCCCAATGATCACGACGGCGCAATGACAGAGCAGCTGGAGACATTGAATCTACAGCTTTGAGCTTCAAGACTTTTGCAATGTGCAGCATCAAGGATTCTTTGCCTAAAATCAAAGGAGGATCCATCATCAACACGCGTTCAAAAAGATCAGGACGCTTTAAAGCTGCTTTAAATGTCAGAACAGCGCCCAACGAATGACCAATGCCAATCACCTTACGACCATTGGCTTTTTGGACAATATGATCAATCACTTGTTGAGTCATACTTTCCCAATGATTATCCACAGGATAGCGCTGATCTGTTCCAATGAATGGCACATAGATCACATCAAATTGACCACTCAAAGCATCAAATAGTTTTTGATAGACTTGAGCAGGCACACCATTGGCATGTGCGAAATGAATAAGTGGTTTCATTGTAACTTCGTCGTTTGTTCAGACTGAATTTGCTGTGAAATAGATGATGCAATACCCTGTCCGACTGTTGCACCCATTCGACCCAAAATTGAATCCAGTGGATTGTGCTCAATCGTATAGTTCACAGTCTTATCAATTTTCAATTCACGTTTTAATGCATTTACACTACCGATTCGATCTGCAATCCCTAAAGTGACTGCTTGCTCACCGGTCCAGAATAGACCTGAGAAAATAGATGGATCATTAGATTTCAATTTCTCACCACGACCTTTTTTCACCGCGTCAATAAAGTGTCCATGAACATTATCCAACACCCCTTGAACATGCGCCTTTTGAGCAGGATCGACAGGCTGGGTCATCGACAATAGTGCTTTATTTTCACCCGAGGTCATTGTGCGATCTTCAACACCGAGTTTTTGCATCAAACCATTAACACCATAATTTGGCATAATCACACCAATCGAACCCACTAAGCTCGATGGATTAACAATGATTTGATCCGCAGCAGATGCAATATAGTAAGCACCTGAAGCACCCGTATCACCAATCACCGCATACAGTTTTTTATCCGTATGTGCTTTCTTCAAAATTTGAATTTCTTGCCAAATTTCGTCAGATTGAACAGGTGAACCACCTGGTGAATTGATATTAAGAATCACGGCTTTACTTTGTTTATTTTCAAATGCTTTTTTGAGTGACTTGATCGTATCTTCACTGTTGACGCTTTTCTCATCAGCAGCAATTGTTCCGATAATATCCACGACAGCTAGATGATTACCTGTTGTCGCGCTGGCATCGACATTCGTCGTCGAACAACCGCGTCCCATAACGACCAATATAAATAGAATATATGCAAACGTTAGAAACTTAAAAAATATCCCCCAACGACGTGTACGTCTTTGCTCTTCAACTGAAGCCAATACAGCTTTTTCTAAAATTTCCCATTCTTTACCAGTAACTTGTTTGTTTAAATTACGATTATCATTATGAGGTTGTGGCGGCCAATCGGACATATTTACCATCCAAATTCGTTATTAATGCGACATTATATACATGTAATGGCATTAAACTGCCTAAAACGCCAAATTTAAATTATAATATTCACCAAGCGCTCTCACTTAGAAAATAATCTACATACTGACAAGATGACTGAAAATACACCTTCGACGACAACACGATTACTAAACTTTTTCAGCCGTCGCCCCATTCGATTTTCACGCCTTTTTGCACGCATTCTTGCCGGGTTAATTAATAATTTTCATATAGGCAAAACTGCAAACGTAGTGCGCTTAAATATTGATATTTGTTTGCCCCATTTAACAACAGAACATAAAAATCAAATTGCTCGTGCGGCGATTTCTCATGAGCTGCAATCTTATATGGAGTTCTTTAGCATTTGGGGTAGCTCAAATGAGAAAAATATTTCACGTATACGCAAGGTTCATGGTGCTGAGCATTTCCATGACGCGATGCAAGCCCAAAAAGGGATTGTGTTACTTGCCCCTCACTTTGGAACTTGGGAAGTCATGAATGCTTGGTTTGCTCAACATTCTAAAATGACCATCATGTATAAGCCCATCAAAAATGAGGATGCAGATCGGTTTGTTCGTGCCGCACGTAGTCGTGAACAAGCCAATCTTGTTCCAACGGATGAATCGGGTGTACGACAAATTTTCAAAGCCTTAAAGCAAGGTGGAACAACTGTTATTCTGCCTGATCACACGCCTAAACATGGCGTTGAAAAGATCCGATATTTTGGCTTACCCTTAGACTCAAGCAATCTGAGTTCTAAACTCATCCAGAAAACCAAAGCTGTGGCACTGTTAATCTATGCCATCAGAAATGAAACCGAAGATTTTGATATTCATATTGAAACCCTCGATCCCCAAATCTATGAAGGTTCGGCAACGGATGGGACTTTAGTGATTCATCAAGCGATTGAAGGTTTGATTGCGCGATATCCTGAACATGCACATTGGAGCTATAAACGCTTTAGAGCCAATCCAGTTTTACATGACATCTATAATATAGAGCATGAAGAGGCTCTATCAAAAGTGAGCCAAGTTCGAGAACAGGCTCAAATGGAACTTGATTCAATTCCAATCCCATCAGAGATTGAGGCATGTTCAACTCACTGAAGGCAAATTAAAGGCTAACTATTCGCGTCTTAACCACAGCTTCGAGTCACGATAAGATTCAATGTTGATCTCCCCATTTTTTAAAGTGAATTGAAGACTTCCATGATCAATGGTGGTCTTATATGGAATTGACAAGGCTTCTAGTCGAGCAAGCACAATGGGGTGTGGGTGATGATAACGGTTATTAAATCCTGCCGATGCAATCGCAAGTTTTGGTTTGATTCGCTTTAGAAAATCATAGGATGAACTATGTTGACTACCATGATGGCCTAGAATAAGCACATCCACTTGAAGATTTGGATATTGTTGCAGTAATTCATATTCAGTTTGCCAACCTGCATCGCCCATAATCAGAAAATTCTTCATCCCTGTTGCGTTTAGTACCTCAATATAAATCACACAAGACAATTCGTTTTTATTTTCATCAACATCTGTGAGATTTTCACGTTGCGGCGCAAGCACACTTAGGCGAATGTTTCCAATATGCTGAGTTTGACCTGCATAACAATAATCAAAATTAAAGCCTTGAAAGCGTTCATCCTGCTGATTAGATCTAATTTGATTTATTTTTAAAGTTTGAGCAATTTGGTTAAATGCGCCTGCATGATCTTGATCTAAATGTGAAAGATAAACTTGATCAAGTGTTGAGACTCCCTCACCCATCAAATAGGGAATCACGAGTTGGCGACCAACGCTAAATTTAGACTCGTCATAATATCCACCCACATCAATCATAAGCTGTTGATCTTGGCTTTGTATATGTATCGCTTGGCCTTGCCCAATATCCAATACTGTCAAAGCAAACTCATGTTCTCTTTCCAGTGGAATCACCAAGGGTAAAAAACAAATCAAAGCCCAAGCTTTGGGGATGACCAGCTTCGGTAAAAACAAGATGATGATTCCAATACCGACACTGACAATGGATAAGGATGAAAGACTCAACCAAGTCAGTTGAGGCTCAAATATGCGTTGAAGTAGCGATAAGATGGATAACAAAAAACTCAGCACCCAATCTGCACAATGAAACAATAACAATCCGAGTGGCTCACTGACGGTGCTTAATAGTGCAGCGACGACCTCCAATGGCACAATAACAATCCCGATTAAAGGAATAGCTATTAAATTGATTAATGGGGAAATCCAAGAGATCTGTTGGAAAATAATCGCGACCAATGGAAATAAGGCAATAAAGACTTTCCATTGTGAATCGACTAAAACTCTAAAGAATGTCCATATTTTCACTTGCCACGATTCGACCATTATGCCATCCATCCAATTACGATGCTTCATCATGGTTTGATATACTCGTATCAGAATAAAACAAGCCCCATATGAAAGCCAAAATGCAGGCGATAAGATGCTAAATGGGTCAATCAGCAATAAGATACTCGCGCTCATGAATAGCAGTTTTAGTGCATTGACCTGCTGCTTCAATAAGATCACTACACTTATAATTGTCACAGTTAAAAGTGTCCTCATTGCAGGAATTTCAAAACCCACAAATGCGGTATACAGCAAAACACAACTTAAGAATGGAATAACCAAAAGATAAGGGCGTGGAATATTTAAGAATATTTGGGGTTTAAATTTTGAAATAATTTGATTGATGAAGAAGCAAATGATGACTGCAAAAATTAGAACATGCGGTCCTGAAATCGCCAATAAGTGCGATATACCCAGAACCCTAAATTGCTCTTTGACTACATCTGACAACAGACTTTCATCACCCGTGAGCAGTGCTAATAGAAGTCCTTTATTGGTCAATGATTGTGATTGAATGAAATTTCGGTAATCCAATCTCAACTGTTCAGTAGAAATCTTAAAATCAATGATCCAGTTTGAGTTAGATTGAACAAAACCCTTGTAAGGAGCAAGTCTAGGATCACCTTTACTGATTGGGGTAATATGATTAACTTGCATCGTCCCCATGATATTTTGTTGAATCAGCCATTTTTCTTGATCAAATACATGCGGTATCGCATAGCTATGAGCCGGTTTAACTGTCCCTGTGATTTGATAATAGTGACCTAGTTTTAAATCACTTTGACTGAATCGATCATTGAGATATAAAAGGATGCCATGACTTTTTTGATTCTCGTTATGAGCAAGCTGAGCCATTTGTTGGATGAACTCACGACTATCTTTGCGATTTAGCTCGCTTAGACGGCTGATATAAACGATTTCAGTTCGTTCTTCGACAGCATTTATTCGATGCTGTAATCGCTCTTGTAAAGATTCTACAGCGAAATTATGCCCTATGAGAAATACACTCAGCGCTATGAAACCCATTTTTAAAGCTTGAAAATACAGTTTCATCGTCAATGGGAGTTTAAAAAAGCCGATGATGAGTAGTAAGAAAGAAATAGCATAAAAAATAGGTGCAAATAGAACTAAGCGATCAGGCCACATGTGCCCCATTGTAGAAATGCCTAAGATCCAAGCGATCAATAAAACGAAAAAAATCATCGATATTCTTTATTGTTATTTTGAAACAATTAAAGCTCAATTTCTTGAGCTTTAAAAGGTTAGTGATCGGGTTTATCTCAAACACTGATTACATGATTTAGACACTTTGCTTAAACCCAAAGACCATCTTGCATATGTAAAATACGATCAGCTTCTTTCGCCAATTGTTCATCATGCGTCACAATCAACATCGCCATATTGAACTCTTGGCGTAGATCCGTCAGTAATTCAAAAATACTAGATGCGGTTTTACGATCCAAGTTGCCTGTCGGTTCATCAGCCATCATCAATTTAGGTTGTGTCACTAATGCACGCGCGAGCGCGACACGCTGACGTTCACCCCCAGATAACTCTCCTGGTTTATGGGTCATACGATGCGACAATCCGACACGTTCAAGCAAATATTCAGCGCGCTGTTTAACTTGCTTAAATTCAGCACCTTTACGCAACATTAATGGCATCGAAATATTTTCCAATGCCGTAAACTCAGGTAAAAGATGATGAAATTGGTAAACGAAACCCAGGTGTTCATTGCGTAAAAAACCACGCTCTGCTTCACCTAAGTTATCAAAGCGTTTGCCATTCAGATTCACAATACCTGATGTCGGACGCTCTAAACCGCCCAAGACATGTAATAAAGTACTTTTACCTGAACCACTTGAGCCCACAATTGAGACGAACTCACCTGCGTTAACCTGTAGCGATAAACCTTTAATGACATCTACAGTCGATTTACCATCCGTAAAGCTTTTTTGAATATTTTGGGCATCTAACACGACATTACTCATAACGAAGTGCCTCCGCTGGTTGGATTTTAGCCGCACGTAATGCTGGGTAAATGGTAGCAAGGAAACTCAGCACTAAAGAAACACTGACAATCAAGGCTACATCTTGCCATCTTAAATACGATGGTAAATAGTTAATGAAGTATGCATCAAACAAGTTTAGACCCATTGTGGTATTTAACCATCCCATAAAGCCACTGATGTTTGTTGCGAAAATAATACCCAAAGCAGCACCAGCAAGTGTTCCCACTACACCAATCACCGTACCCTGTACCATGAAAATTTTAGTGATGGTTACAGGTGATGCGCCTAAAGTTCTTAAAATAGCGATATCCGATTTTTTATCGGTCACCACCATGACCAGTGATGAAACAATGTTAAACGCTGCAACCAGTACAATGAGGAATAATAATAAACTCACCATTGCTTTTTCCATTTGGATCGCACTAAACAAGTTGCCGTGTGTATAAGTCCAGTTGGATGCATAGAACTGTCCTGGCAATTGCTGAACAATCTCGTCAGCTACCTGAGGTGCTTTAAAAATATCATCCAGTTTCATGCGTACGCCTTGCGCACCATCGGGTAAACGGAGCAGAGTCGAAGCATCATTCAAGGCGATATATCCCATCATCGAATCAACTTCAGCACCAATACTGAAGATACCCACAATTTTAAAACGTTTGAAACGTGGTACGACACCAGCCGGTGAAGGCGTAGCTTCAGGTAAAACTAAAGTGACACTATCATTTAGACTTAAGCCCAATGCATCCGTCATTTGTTTACCCAGAACAATACCAAACTCTCCTTTTTTCAAAGCGTTAATATCGCCCTGCACCATATGATCTTGAATGATTGAAACTTTCTTTTCATAGTCAGGTTCAATCCCGGTCACCATGATTCCTGCAACCTGCCCTTGGGCTGTCAACATGCCTTGTAATTGTGTAAATGGCGCTGTCCCGACAACATGTTCGTGTGTATCAATCTTCTTGGCAAGCTCTGGCCAGTCTGTTAAAATTTGTGTTGAAGAAACAGTAGCTTGAGGTATCATACCCAAAACTCGGTTTTTCAGTTCGCGATCGAAACCATTCATCACAGATAAAACTGTAATAAGAACAGCGACCCCGAGAGTCAACCCGATCATTGATACCAAAGCAATAAAAGAAATAAAGTGATTACTCCGCCGTGCGCGAGTGTATCTCAACCCTATATACAGCGAGATCGGTTTAAACATACCATCTAGTCCGAGGTGTTTTAATGGAAGCTCTACAGCACCAAAGTGGAGAAAGCGAAAGACGCGTCATGTCCCGTATTGATGCTGCGCTAAGGATTAACTATCAGATCATTTCTGAGGAAATAGCTCTCAATGATCCATATGATTCAAATTTTGTATTACCGCGTTATTTTCTCTTACTTGCAGAATTAGATCAATTTGATCATGCGCTTCTATACGAATTAGAACAATTAAATCAAAAAGATCAACAAATTGCTCGAATCTTATCCTTATTTAACCAAAAATTAAACCTCATTAATGGTTCTCTATACGATTCTATTGTACAAACCATGTTACCCATTCCTGATTCAGTGAACCTATCAGAAACTGGATTGAGTTTTTACAGCGATAAAGAAATTCCAAATGGTTCATATATTCATATTAGCTTAAGCCACCCTGAAAATTTCTTCCATATCGCTGCAACTGCACACGTTGTTTATAGTCGTCCTGAAGAAAATGGTAAATATCGTACAGGAGCATATTTCATTACTTTGCATCCGCAGGATCGAGTGAAACTTGCCAATGCTGTTACTCAACACCAGTCTGAATGTTGAGGCTGTAAATTTACACCTCAACCCAATGCTGAAATTTTTAGTGATTGATTTTATAGGCAAGTAGAAAATCTTTAGAAAAGTAAATCAATAGACCCGTAAGTAGTACAAGCGCACCGATGAAAGTCATCGTCGTTAAAGCTTCATGATTAAAATAAGCACCTACACCTAAAGCAATGATGGGTGTTAATACCGTGGTCAATGATAATGTGGTGGCTTTAATAGTTTTAACCAGTTTAAAATAACAGAACATTGCCAGTAACGAAGACATCACCACTGCATATAACAAGCCAATAAGAGACTTGGATTCGGGCAGTGATGTTGGAACGTATTGCCAAATAAATGGCAACATACAAAGTGCAATCAATGTCGAAACCGTAATTGATCCCGTTGCTTGAAATAAAGGTTTCAATGGTGCATTAATTTTCTTGATCCAAAACATTGAAGCACAATATATAAAGACACTGATCAACATCAATATGATGCCGGTAGGATGTACAACGTGTTGATCTGCCCCGAGACTAATAATCGCTAGACCGCTCAAAGCAATCATCATGCCTAGCCATTGACTCCAATACAGACGTATTTTAAATATAAAAACGCCTAAAATCCCCGTGATTAATGGCGCTAGACCAAACATCAGTGCAATCAGCCCAGAACTCAGATAATCAATCGCTAAATAAGTAAAAACTTGTGAAACAATAAAACTAAATGCGCCTGCGGTATAACTTAAAATTGAACGCTGATCTAGCGGTAAACGCCCTCTTAAGATCAGTAGTAGTATCAATGCAATGGGAAATGCGAGAAAGAAGCGAAGTGCTAATGCCCATAAAGGATGTAAGTCAGTTGCACTCCACACGATTGCCAAAGGTGTAGTCGCCCAAATCAAGACCAGTAACGCATAGGTAAGTGCAATATTGGATTTTGAAGGCATTCACTCTCTTCTTTAATAATGGGTTATCGTTTCAAAATAACTAAAACCAAACTTTATAGATCTGAACAGAATCAATAGAATGACTTTTGTGTGATCTAAAATCAGACATCGGATAAATACATTTAAATAGATAAGTGATTAAAGCTGAGCTGTTTTACGCTTTTGCTTCATAATGGTTTGATCAAGTGCACTTGAAAACTCACGCTTATCACGCTCAGAGATCGGTGCAGGCCCACCAGTATTAACTCCAGCACCACGTAATGTATCCATAAAATCGCGTAAATGTAGACGGGCTTTGATATTAGATTCTGTCCAGATTTCACCACGAGGATGAATGGCAATTCCACCTTTTTCAATCACTTGTGCAGCTAGCGGTATATCTTGCGTCATGACAATGTCATGCTGTTTCATGCGATCTACGATTTCTTTATCTGCTTGATCTGCACCACTCATGACTTGAATTGAATTGATACGAACGGAAGATGTAATCCCGACATTTTGGTTTGCTACGAAAGTGACTTCCAGTTGGTATCGATCAGAAGCGCGTAGAATCACTTCTCGTAAGATTTTGGGAAGTGCATCAGCATCGACCCAAAGTTTAAAAGGCAGCACTAAAATTTCCTACTGTACAAAGTGAATCAATCTTATCAAATTTGAATAAGATTCATAGACATAAAGCTATGAAGAAAATGAATTTAAATGAATAAGAACTTTATGATTAACAAAAAATGATGTTATATCATTTTTAAATAAAATTAATTGCTTGTTTTTGTTCAATGTATGAGCATTTAAACCTATTATAGTTAAATCTATTTTGACAAAGAAATATTAAATCCTTAGTATACACATCACCTCGCAACGTCCCTATCGTCTAGAGGCCTAGGACATCGCCCTTTCACGGCGGTAACCGGGGTTCGAATCCCCGTAGGGACGCCATCTATTGATCGCACACGATCAAAGCATATCCAAAATTACTATTATTTCATTGCAGATCTGTAGTTTTTCACTACAATAACTCGCTTCATTCTTTTGATTCTATTCAATTCCTATGCACTCATCTCCGAATGATGCTACGCATCAGGGCAATTCTGCGCCTTTAAAACGCGCTATGAGTACTCGACATCTGGTTATGATTTCGCTTGGTGGCGCAATCGGTACTGGACTTTTTCTAGGGTCGGGTGAAGTCATTGCACAAACGGGGCCTGTAGGTGCCATTCTTGCTTATTTTCTTGGCGGTATCATCGCTTACATGGTGATGCTGTGTTTGGGTGAGCTTGCCGTACATATGCCTGAGTCAGGATCTTTTGGTGCTTATGCCAAGCGCTATATTGGTCCAGGCACAGGTTATACCATCACATGGTTATACTGGTTAACGTGGTCTGTGACACTCGGTACCGAGTTCACTGCTGCTGCATTACTGATGCAAGAGTGGTTCCCAGATATATCCATGTGGATTTGGACCATCATCTTTGGTGCTTTCGTATTTACGTTAAATATGATTTCAACACGCTGGTTTGCAGAGTCAGAGTTTTGGCTGGCACTGGTGAAAGTCGTTACAGTCGTTGCTTTTATCTTATTGGGCTTATTGGCTATTTTTGGGGTACTCGGCTATCAAGGCTATGAATCTGCGCCTTTGTTCAGCAATTTAACCTCTGAGGGTTGGTTCCCTGAAGGCATTTTCCCCATCTTTGCCACCATGTTAATTGTCAACTTTGCATTTTCAGGAACAGAGTTGATTGGTGTTGCTGCGGGTGAAACCAAAGATCCAGCCAAAAATGTCCCTAAAGCGATCAATACCGCGATTTTCCGGTTATTGATTTTCTTTGTCGGAACCATAGTTGTGGTGACCTCCCTACTTCCTCATCAAGAAGCGGGGCTAGCTGCTGAAGGTGTCAGTAGCAGTCCATTCGTGACGGTATTCCAACATATCGGTATTCCGTATGCAGAAGACATTATTCGCTTTGTGATTATCACCGCATTATTGTCCGCTGCGAACTCTGGTCTGTTTGCAGCCTCTCGTATGATGTGGTCTCTTTCCTTTAACAAGCAACTTCCTGCTGTCTTCTCAAAAGTGAATTCGCGTGGAATCCCATATATTGCTGTTATGGTCACCATGATTGGCGCAATGCCCGGTTTACTTTCAGAGCAATTCGCCCCTGAAACGATTTTCACCAATCTTTTAGGAATTGCCGCATTTACTATGGTTGTGGTGTGGATGAGTATTTGCTTAAGCCAATATAACTTCCGTCGCCAATGGTACAAACAAGGTAAAGCTGCGAAAGATCTTGGATTTGCAGCACCGCTTTTTCCAATCGTACCGATCTTAGGTTTCATTTTCTGTTTTATTACCTGTATCAGTATGGTGTTCGATCCGACGATGCGTGTTAGTTTTTTTGGATGTTTAGCATTTATTGCAACATGTTATGCCAGTTATTATGTGTTTTATCATCCTAAAAATTAGCCTGAACAGATGATTAAGAGTGGCTAATGCCACTCTTTTTGATCTTACTTTTATCTACAACCCCACTTCGATATAAAGTGTAAATCTCTAGCCTAACCTTTAAACAGATCATAAAAATTCTTAAATCCCTAATCTTATATTTCTTGATGGAATATTCGACACCACACTTAGTTTTGATTTATTTTCATACGAACGCACCCTTTTCCTTTAAATACATGTACAAAAAGGTTTGACACACTTACAAATCCACCCTAATATACGCGCACCTCTGAAACGTCCCTATCGTCTAGAGGCCTAGGACATCGCCCTTTCACGGCGGTAACCGGGGTTCGAATCCCCGTAGGGACGCCAATTTCAGAAGTATGTATGTTTATTTAGTCCCTATCGTCTAGAGGCCTAGGACATCGCCCTTTCACGGCGGTAACCGGGGTTCGAATCCCCGTAGGGACGCCATTAAATTTCAGTACTTGTATTTCAAGTTTTGAAATGGTTTAAATATATTTACTTCGACACTGTCCCTATCGTCTAGAGGCCTAGGACATCGCCCTTTCACGGCGGTAACCGGGGTTCGAATCCCCGTAGGGACGCCATATTCGAGATGTAAAAGTCTCAACAAAAAGCCCAAGCATGATGACTTGGGCTTTTTGTATTTTATATCTATAACCTATTTAAACTTCCATTTTTCAATTCACCCATATCGCCGCCCTGTTCTTCTGCACTTAAAATTCATCTTAAAGTGATGAGATTATTCTTATTTAAATAGATACTCAATCTCACAGATAAATGAACAAAGACTCCTATCGAACCAAAAATTTAAATGGGTTCTAACATTGAAAGTTCACATAACACCCATTACGTTAAATAAAGGGTATTAGTAAAGGGTTAACTTCTTCAAAAATATTCTGTTCAGGCATTGTTTTGGAGAAATAACCTTCAAATACCAGTTGAACTCTTTCCCTTAGATCATAAAGTTTAGGATGATTCAAATTCTTGATTTTAAAATAGTCATTCTTATCTAAATGAGAGCTAATAGACAGCGTAATATTGCTAAAAATTCTAAAAACTGCCCAATCTAATTTTTCAGATCCGCTTTTTTCAAGATTATAAATTCCCCATTCTAAAAGCCAATATTCTTCAACATCCCATAATTGTTCTTCATGCAGTTTTCCTAAGAATGATGAATCATCATACAAACTATTACCAGGAAAGTTACGTAGTATAATTTCTTTTGCATGCATATTTTTATTCTTTAAAGTTTTTCTAAAATTAACATAAAACACGTTATACGGAGTTTGATTTTCTATTCCATATATTTCAATGTCTTATATTAGTTTAAATTGCCCAATTACCTATTCATTTAACAGTGATCAGTTGTTTTGAGTTATAAATTGCATTTGGTGCTATGACTGTTTCCTTTAAAGGTGCTTTATTGCCATATCGAGTTTGCATTAGCGCTTTTACTTTTGGATCTGTTAAATCGAACTGCTTCAGTTTTTGTAGCGGTGTAAGCTGGATTCCAAGTGCTTGATCATAAGCTTTCCATACGATCTCAGAACAATAAATTGCATCATCACCCCATCCAAAATACAGATCATAATTTTTACCCAAATGCTTTTCGGCAGATTTAACCAATTTCATCTGTTGTTCAGTATTCAAATTTTTATGATAACGCTTCACGACATAGTGTCGATTCACACCACGCTTCGTCCAAGCATCGAATGATGTGTATTTCACAGGTTGAATCGCCTCTAAAACCCAAGGTTTGCCATTTCTATAAACAATCATCCCCATATGACTATAAGGCGAAGCTGTGGCTTTTTGAATCACGATACTTTGTGAGGACTTAGAGGTATGAAAAATAATGTCACCCGTTTGAAAGTTTTGCGCAAAAAGGCTTGAGGTTGATAGACAGCTGATTATCAATAAAAAGATTCGATTCATATTTTGAGATTTGATCATTGTTATTTTTCTCTTAGATTTTTGTCATTTATTGGCACCATAGCATTGAAATGCTGAGCTCCACCAAACAAGATGATCGAATTAAATAGGCGCTTTAAAAGTCACGAAATTGTAGATAAAGACTACCAAGCATTGAAAACCAAGCCGTACAAGAACTATTTCATAAAAAATGAAGCCCATAAACACCGATAGCCTCCAAATCATGATAAAACCTTGCTATAGATTTTAATCAATCAGCAGATTTAATGACAACATTTACACTTTACCATTTAGCCAACTCTCGATCTCAGCGTATCATTTGGCTTATGGAAGAACTTGAACTTCAATACCAATTAGAAATATGCAAAGTCAATAAAAACAATATAGCTTATCAAAATTTAAAAATGCTATGCCCCAATCCTAAATTTCCATTACTGCATATCCAAAGCCAAGCTCAGAAAGATATTCTCCTGAGTGAAACAACTGCAATTGCGGATTATCTCAGTCATAAATATCAAAAATTTGGATGGGGTAATTTAACGGATGCAGAACATATTGATTTCTTCTATTGGAAAAATTTTGCTGAATCCAATTTTATGCCCAATCTGGCTTTAAAACAAATTTTTGCTCAGATTGTCAATCAAACCCCTTTCATCGCTAAACCTATTTCCATCTTGTTTAAATATGGTTTTGACAAAGGCTTTTTGAATCATGCACTAGAAGCACAAATGAACGCGATTGAAACTCAACTCAGTCAGCGACAATGGATCACAGGTTCGATATTCACGCTTGCAGATATTGTTTTATGGTTCCCGCTGAGAGCTTGTGTCGAGACAAATCGTAAATTTAAGACTTATCCAAATATTCAGCGTTATCTTCAAGATTTGGAAAGCAGACCTGCCTTTCAAAATGCTTTAGAAAAAGGACAATGGTCTGAATCCACATTTAAGGGATATTGGAATATTTGAGAGCTACACAACAAAAGTTGATAAAAAAAATTGTCCAAATTAAACGGTGATAAAAATTACGCTCAAATTTGGACTATTTCAATTAATTTACAACACTCATCAAAAGTGAATCTTTGCCGTTAAGAACTTTTACGTGAATTCACTTTACCTTGAATGATGGCTTTGATATTTCCTTTGGCATAATTTAAGAATACTTTTAAAGGCGACAATTTAGGATTCGGTGCTTTACCCTCACCAATCGCCTTAAACTGTGCTGCATACCAAATAATTTCCATAATCGCCATTTTGTCGACAAATGGAATCCCTGTTTTAATTGGGCTGATTGCATATTTAACATCCTGACCTGCGATCAAACGATTCGTTAAATCCGTCTCAACCGCAAGTGGACGTGCGATCCCAATAAAATCACAAGCACCGCTTTCAAGCGCTGCATTCATACCTTTGACTGTGCGGAATCCACCCGTCACCATCAGTTTACATTTTACTTCTTTACGAATTTTCTCAGCAAAATCTAAGAAATACGCTTCACGTGCAATGGTGCTTTCTTTGCGCTGACTGGATTTTGCACCCGCCATTGCAGGCGCTTCATACGTCCCCCCTGAGATTTCAATCAGATCAATCCCAGCTTCATCTATCGCTTTAAAGACAGAAATGACTTCTTCCTCAGTAATGCCACCACGCTGAAAATCTGCAGAGTTGAGTTTCACTGAAATAATAAAATCATCAGACGTTGCCGCACGGACAGCCTTATAAATTTCTAACAGGAAGCGTGTACGATTTTCAATGGACCCACCCCATTGATCCGTACGCTTATTGGTGATTGGTGACAAAAACTCACTGATCAAATAACCATGTGCACCATGCAATTGCACTCCTTCAAAACCTGCTTTTTCACAAATCGCAGCAGAGGTTGCAAAGCGTTGGATCAAATCTAAGATTTCATCTTCATGCAATGCACGTGGTGTCGCAAATGTGGTTGCCAACATTGCACTAAAAGGCACAGCCGAAGGTGCGACTGTTTCCTTATTCAATCCTTTAGGACATTGACGACCAGGATGTGACAACTGAATCAACTGCACCATCCCATGTTGCTTACCCAGCTCCGCCCATTGCTTCAGCTTTGCCAAATCACGCTCAGTCTCGATAATCACCACACCTGGTTCATTCTTGGCACGAGCATCAACCATGACATTACCCGTGATTGCACAGCCTAAACCACCTTTTGCCCATGCTTCATATAGACCTAAATGAAGATGATTGGGTTCACCTGCGACATTCGCCAGTGCTTCGCTCATTGCACCTTTAATCACGCGATTTTTAAATGTGGTCTTTCGAATCTGAATCTGTTCTGCAATCTGGTTCATGCTGGCGATCTCTTATTTTAATCAATGAAATAAATTATGAGTTTGAGTGTAAATTTGACAATATACAATGTCAATTTGATTAAGATGAATATTGGCTCGCCTTAATCAGGTTTTTTGTATATTCATTTTGTGGACGCATAAATAATTGTTCTGTGTCTTGAAACTCGATTACTTTGGCATTTTTCAAGACTAAAATCTTTTGACAAAGCGCCCTCACCACATGAAAATCATGACTAATGAATAAATAACTGAGTGCATCTTCAAGCTGTAACTGTCTCAAGAGCTTCACAATTGAACCTTGTGTCGTTCGATCAAGCGCAGAAGTCGGTTCATCCAAAATGATGAGTTTAGGTTTCAAAATCAATGCTCGTGCCAATGCCACACGTTGACGTTGACCACCTGAAAGCTCATGGGGATAGCGAGATTTAAAATGTGTGGGTAATCCTACACGCGTTAATGACTCATCAATCAACTCAATGATTTTTGATGCAGGAACTTTTTTAATTCCCAATCCCTCACCTATAATCCGCTCGACATTCATTCTCGGATTTAAACTACTAAAGGGATCTTGAAAGACAATTTGAAAATCACTGCGTAAGGGTCGAAGCTTGTTTTCATTCAATTGATTGAGATCATTTCCTAGTAAAACAATATTGCCATCGCTTTCAATTAATCGTGCGATTGCGAGCGCTAAAGACGTTTTACCCGAACCACTTTCTCCGACCACACCAATCGATTCACCTTTGAGAATGTTGAAATCCAATGCTTCAACAGCGACAAAATAATCTTTCACACGGTTGAGCAAACCCTGCTTAATGGGAAATTTAACCGCAACCTGCTTTAATGCTAAAATTTCCTGACTGTTGTTTAATGCTAAATTTGCAGTTCCAAAATCATGATCCAATAAATGCTGGGTATAACTGGCTTTTGGCTGGGTAAAGACTGTTTCGACTTCGCCTTGCTCTACAACAAGTCCCTGATGCATCACAATCACATGCTGTGCATAATGGCGAACCAAGTTGAGATCATGACTAATCAGAATCATCGCCATATTTCGTTTTTGAATGAGCGACTTGAGTAAATCAAGCACCTGAGCTTGTAAAGTTACGTCCAATGCCGTCGTCGGCTCATCTGCAATCAATATATCAGGCTCTAGTGCCAGTGCTGCTGCAATCATGACACGTTGACGCTGACCACCCGACAACTCATGCGGATAACGTCTGAGCTTTGCTTCAGCATCACTCAAACCGACATCATGTAGCAATTGAATGGTTTTAATGCGAACCTCTTGCTTGCTATACCCTTTGAGCAATAAAGGTTCACCGATTATTTTTTCAACACGATGCAATGGATTAAGTGCAGTCATCGGCTCTTGAAAGATCATGGCAATATGTTGACCACGAATAGCTTGAAGTGCCTGTTGATTTAAGGTGAGTAGATTTTTATTTTGAAATAAAGCTTCACCTGAAATCTGTAAGTTTTGCGGCAATAAACCAAGTAAAGCCAAACTACTGATCGACTTTCCCGAACCACTTTCACCGACAATGGCTAGCGTTTCACCTTGTTTAAGGTCAAAACTCAGATCTTCTACCAAAACCTGTTGCTGATTGTTGATTTGAAGATGATGAACACTCAATAGGGGTTTAATTTTGTCTTGGATCGAATGCATCTCGCGTCGCCTCCCCAATATAAATCAGTAATGAAAGGACGATGGCTAAGCTAAAGAATCCCGATAAAGCCAACCAAGGTGCGCTTAAATTATTTTTCCCTTGAAGCAATAGCTCCCCTAAAGATGCTGCATCAGACGGTAATCCGTAGCCGAGAAAATCAAGTGCAGTCAAAGCGGTAATATTGGCGGTAAGCATAAAAGGCAATTGAGACAAGGTTGAACTCATGGCATTGGGCAATATATGCCTAAAAATAATCGTAGCGTCTTTTACACCTAAGGATCGAGCGGCTCGAACATAATCCAAATTACGTGCTCTTAAAAACTCTGCACGAACCAAACCAACCAATGCAGTCCAACCAAATAACAACATAATAAAGAATAACCAATACACGCTTGGAGTGAACATACTCACTAAAATCATCACCATGAACAATGTCGGTAACCCACCCCACACTTCCAAAATCCGCTGACCGATTAAATCAATCCACCCACCATAGTAGCCTTGTATTGCACCCACAATGATTCCAATCACAGAGGCCAATAAAGTCAGCGCTAAACCAAATAACAGTGAAACTCGTAAACCATAAAGAATTCGAGCCAAAACATCTCGTCCTTGGTCATCTGTACCCAACCAATTTTGTGCAGTTGGAGGTGATGGTACTGGTACAGTCAAATCGAAATTTGGGGTTTGATAGGAATAACGACTGATCGGCCAAATTGCCCAACCGTTATCCTCAATCATCTGTTCTACTACAGGGTCACGATAATCCGCTTCCGTTTCGAAGACCCCACCAAATTCAGTTTCAGCATAGGTTTTAAAAACAGGAAAATACAGCTGTTGATCATACTGCACCACGATTGGTTTATCGTTCGCAATAAATTCAGCGAATAGTGATGCTATAAAAATAATGGAGAATAAAATAAAACAACCAAATCCTAAGCGATTTGATTTAAAACGATTGAAACGCTCACGCATGATTGGAGACATTATTTTGCTCCTCTCGAATCAAAATTAATCCGAGGATCAATCACTTGATACAGCACATCACTAATGAGACGAAGCACTAAGCCGAGCAAAGTGAAAATAAACAATGTGCCAAAAATCACAGGATAATCACGTTGTTGAATCGCCTCAAAACCGAGTAAACCGATACCGTCTAAATTAAAGATAATTTCGATAAATAAATTACCGACAAAGAAAATTCCAACCAGTGCCTCGGGTAATCCTGCAATCACAATTAACATCGCATTACGAAATACATGACCGTACAGCACTCGATTTTCACTCAGTCCTTTTGCACGTGCCGCTAGCACGTATTGCTTGTTCAGTTCTTCCATAAACGAATACTTCGTTAGATAGGTCAAACCTGCAAATCCACCTAAAACCAATGCGGTCAGCGGTAAAGCCATATGCCAAAAATAGTCGGCAACTTTTCCAAACAAGCTGAGTTGTGCAAAGTTTTCAGAGACTAAACCTTGTAGTGGGAACCATTGAAAATAAGATCCGCCTGCAAAGAACACGATAAGCAAAATTGCAAAAACAAAGGATGGAACGGCATAACCCACGGCCAAAAGCAGAGAGGTTGATTTATCAAAAAACAAACCATGTTGACGAGCTTTTTTAATCCCTAAAGGAATCGACACCAGATAAATCAGTAAAGTACTCCAAAGTCCCAGTGAAATGGTCACTGGCATTTTTTCCCATAGCAGTTGAGTGACAGGTTTATCTTTAAAGAAACTGGTACCAAAATCAAAACTGGCATAGCCTTTGAGCATCAACCAAAATCGTTCATGAGCAGGTCGATCAAAGCCATATTGTGCTTCGATTTTTGCGATCATTTCTTCGCTCAATCCTCGCGCACCTTGATACTGTGCGCCTACATTGGTCCCTGTAGAGCCAGCTTCTCCACCACCTGTAGCCACACCCACACCTTGGAAATTTTCAGCTTGTTGGATCGCTTGTTCAACAGGGCCACCAGGTGCCAGTTGAATGACAACGAAATTGATTAACAGAATCAAAAACAGCGTGGGAATAATCAATAACAAGCGCTTTAAAATATACATGCCCATATTTACGCAATTCCTTTTTAATTACGTCTTATTGGCGACGTAAATATTGAGCAACTTTTCGGGCTTCGTTTTGATCCACCCACCAATATTGTTCACCTAATGCCAACTTAGGTTTCACACTCGGCTGTTTATACATATTCCAGTAGGCATACCATTTTTTATTATTGCCATAGGTCAAGATTTGATAATAGCCTGCACGTAACAATCGATCTAACACTTTGGTTCTGATAATGAGTTGTTCACGATTCGGTGCGCGAATGACTTGTTGAACAGCATCATCAATCACTGGATTTTTGATGCCTGAGAAATTGTAATTGCCGACTTCGTCTGCAGCCTTACTACTCCAAAACTGCGCTTGTTCATTGCGCGGCGTTAACGACTGTGGCATCACCATGGTAGTCATATCAAAGTCTGAACGGCGCATACGCTCTAAATACTGAGGTACATCGACTTGGCGAATTTGAACATCAATACCCAACTTTTTTACATTTCGAATAAAGGGCAGAATTGCTCGTTGTAAACCATCCTGATGAATCAACAGCTCAAATTGCATCGGTTGACCACGTTGATCATGCAATTTTCCATTTTTAAAGCGATAACCTGCTTTTAACAAAATTGAGCGTGCTTGTATTAAACCTTGACGGTTAAATCCACTGGCATCAGAAACCGGAAACTTCCAATTGGCTACAGCCCCTTGTCTTTGTAGAGGATGCAATTTGGGTAAATAGTTTTGCAGTATTTTGAGTTCCGCTGAGCTCGGTGAACCTTTAGGCTCAAGTTCGCTATTAGAAAAATGACTTTGTAATCGCTGATACTGACCATAGAACAACGCTTTATTCAGCCACTCAAAATCATAGGCATAGGTTAACGCTTGACGAAAATAAATATTATTGAACGGCGCTTTTCGGGTGTTGAAAACAAAACTTTGAGTCGGTGCTGGCGTTTCAGGTGATGAAATATATTTCTTCACCATTCCTGATTTTATAGCCGGAAAATTATATCCAGTGACCCACGTTCTGGCTTTCTTTTCTTCATGAAAAGTGAATTGTCCAGATTTGAATCCCTCAAAAGCAATATCCATATTGCGGTAATAAATGTATTTAATCTGATTGAAATTATAACGACCGCGGTTGAGTGGCAAATCTTTCGCCCAATAATTTGGATTTCGTTTATAAGTGATACTTCGCCCAGCATCAATCTTATCAATGGTATAAGGGCCAGAGCCTATGATCGGTTGCAAAGTAATTTTAGTGAAATCTCTATTTTTCCAATCTGCTTTTGAATAAATTGGCATCTGCGCCAGAATCGTCGGCATTTCAGTATTGTTATTCGATTTAAATGTCATTTTGACACGGTGTTTAGATAAAACTTCAGTCTTCGCTAAATCTGATAAATACATTTGCAAACCCGGATTACTCTTGGTTTGAAATACATCAAAGCTAAACTTGATATCTTCAGCTGTCACGCTGCTACCATTACTGAATTTGGCTTTGGGATTGAGTTGGAAAATTACATACTGTGTTTTCTTGGGATCAAAAGTGACTTTCTCAGCCAACAATGGATAAAGCACACTCGGTTCATCAAGCGAACTTCCCATCAAGGTATCAAATAAATAGCTGACGCCATCTACCTCCGTGCCTTTGCCGTTCATGCTATTTAAATTATCAAATGTCCCATTGGCTGAATAACTGATCAGCCCTCCTTTAGGTGCATCTGGATTTGCATAAGGCATACTTTTAGCATTGGCATATTTTGGCGTGGCATAAAGCGAAATATAAGGCGTCGTTTGGACTTCTGCCCAAACGACATTGATGGAACTGAAGCAAACAACGGCAAGAATTGTCATTCTTGACATTTTAATAAGCGGTTGCATCCTTGCGCTGAATCCTTAATTGCTCAAGCAAATACTAAAAGTTGGGAACTTTGAGAATATCACCAACTTGTAGCGTTGCATGAGGTTTTAAATCATTCATCTCCGCCAATTGATCAGTTTCAACCCCAAATCGATTGGCCAGACGAATCATCGAATCACCGCTACGCACTTTATATTCAGTGACCAATTTCGGCACTTGTAAAGTTTGACCACGTTGCAAGCCTGCACGAGTATTCATGTTATTTAAATCTGCTAATTCTTTTGCCGTAATTCCCATACGACTCGCAATTACATTGAGAGACTCACCTGCTTTAACGGTATATGATTCTGTAGCTCTACTACTCATAGTTGATGACTTAGTTACAGCAGATGTTCTATTCGGTTTAGATGAATGATCATTGGAGGATGTATCTTCACCAATGACTTTTAAACGCTGTCCCACACGAATGGTCGATTGTCGATTGAGGTCATTTAACTCAAGCAAGTCATCCAGTTGCATACCAAATTTACGGGCAATCGAAGCTAAAGTTTCACCTGAACGTACAGCATAAATCTCTGAGACCACTTCAGTTGATTTACTTGAAGATTTTGTCGATTTTACTTCGGACTTTGAACTTCGCTCAGCAACTGCTTTGGTTGTTTCAGGAGCTCCTGCTAATTTTAACTTTTGTCCGACATATAAACCTGCTGAAGGTTTTAAACCGTTCAACTCTGCAACGTGTACGAGACCTAAATTATATTTACTTGCAATAGCGTGCAAGCTATCACCCGATTGAACCGTATAGCTATCAGGCACTTTATTGCTGACAGGCACTTTGATGGTTTGACCTGCAAATAACGCTTTATTTGCTTGTAAGTCGTTTAGCTCAACAAGCTCATTTAAGGTGATATTCGATTTCATCGCGATGCTATATAAGCTTTCCCCGCTTTGAACTCGATAATTTTCGGTCTTGTAAGCTGGCTGTATCTTCACCCTCTCGATTTGGTTAGGCGTAGTTTTATCTGCATTTGCCTTCACATCTGAAAGCTGATCTACAGGCACGTTGATACGTTGACCCGCGATGAGGAAAGTATCTGCTTTTAGACCTTCTGTTAACGAAGCTAACTCTTGATTCGATAACGCATAACGATCCGCAATCAGCTTGAGATATTCACCTCGCTTCACCACATAAGGTTGAGTTTTGATCTTAGAAGCAATTGAACTCGATGATTCGGCTGTTTTAGCGTTAGATTGAGCCTTAGAAGACGCAACTGGAGTTTTAGTCGTTGAACCTTTCTTTTCCACTAAGCTTAATGTTTGCCCCACAAACAGATTACTGTTGCTGTTTAAACCATTCCATTCAGCTAAATCGTGAACGGACAGATCAAACTGATTGGCTAACCCAGTTAAATTATCATTTGGCTTTACCACATAAGTCGTAGCTTTATCCTCAGTGTTCTTCTCGACTACTTTGGACTCTTCAGCTTGTGGTTTTGCGTCATACAGGTAGAGTGTTGTTCCAACAAATAATGTTCCATTTGGATCGACTTGGTTCCATTTAGCAATATCACGCCAATTAACGCCATTTTTCATTGCAATGACAGCTAAAGTATCGCCCGGTAAAACCGTGTAGGTACTGCGTTTTCCTTTCGGAGGCGTAACGATGACTTCACTTTCAGTTTTTTCGAAATTTTTATTTTGATTTAATTTCGCTTCTTCCGAAGAGGCTGATGTATTTTCAGCAACGGACTTAGGATATGCGAAACCAACTTTTACCTCAGTTCCTTGTTCAGCAGCAACGGACTGACTGGTTTGAATCGCTGTAAGTTTAATTTTGCCATCAAGCGGATCTACCACTTCGGTACCTTTAGGCGCAAGTGCTGTCAGCTCTTTGACCACTTCATCTTTTTCAGCTTGGGTTGCTTCTGGTTCAACTGCTTTTTCAATATTTTGTTCAGCCGTCAAATTCGGCTGTGCAGGTAGCGTACCTAAAATCTTTTCACGCTCTTCCGCAGAAATAGGCGGTTCTACCAATACGGGTTTCACATTCACTGCAGGCGTAATTGCGACTGGAATACGTGGCGCACTCGGTAAAACAGCAGATGATGCAAAAGCTGCCAAAGCATCAGAACCTCTTGGCGTTTTACTCACAGTTATTGCTGTAGATGACGTATTTGGACTCTTAACCGCCGTAGCTACAGTCGCTGGAGATTCAGCAGTTCGTATGGTTTCAGTGGGCTTAGTTTGAGGTTTAGACTGAATTGCTGGCGTCGTTGTTACTGTTGACGTTGTAGTTTGAGCTTTACTTTGTGCAGAATAGTTCTGTGAAGGTTGATTCAATGCTGGTGGTATATTCGTCGAAGTGACCATCGGCGTTGTCGATGTTTTAGTGGTCACTGCATTTGATGATGGCGATGTTCCACCGGCCCAATAACTTCCACCAGATGGCTTAAGTGATTTAAGTCGCGCATCAATATTCGGATTTAAATCCGCAGGAATCAAGATACGCATTGTGCTCGATGCATCGACGATATCACCACGATGTCCCGGGTTTAATTGATACAATTCGGCACGACTTAATCCTGTAATAGACGCAATTTCATTCAAACTCGCGCCTGCAGGAACAGTCACCTCTCGAAAGTGTGGGCGGTTCGCAATGGGCGGTAAGTTCACACCATATTTATGCGGAGATTTAATGATTTGTGCTACTGCCATGAACCGTGGCACATAATTCATGGTTTCTTGCGGTAATTTTAAAGACCAGTAATCTGTAGGTAGACCCGCAGCACGGTTACGGTTAATCGCCTGTTGAATACGCCCTGGTCCTGCATTGTATGCCGCTAAAGCCAATTCCCAAGAACCAAACTGATTATATAAACTCCCTAAGAACTCATAAGCAGCACGCGTCGACTCAACCACGTCACGACGACCATCGTACATACTGGTTTGTCTTAAACCGTAAATTTTCCCCGTACTTGGAATAAATTGCCACATCCCCGCCGCCGCCGCACTACTGGTTGCCGCGGGATCGTAAGAACTTTCAATGACCGGTAATAAGGCTAATTCTGTTGGTAATCCACGGCGTTCTGCTTCTTTAACGGTGTGATAAAGATAACGAGATGCACGCGCACTTAAACGTTCGATATAGGGCTGACGCGTAATAAACCAACCGCGTTGTGCTTCAATACGAGGGTCCCATTTATTCTCATCCATTTTAAAACCAACCGTCATGCGCTTCCACACATCACCATGTTTTAAAATGAGTAAGCGATCGCCTTCTACTGCACGCATGTCAGTGGCAGAAAGTAAGTCTTCAAGTGAATCCAAACTGTTGGCATCGAGCAACCCAGATTGGGACTTTTGAACTTTTGCTTTGGCAGGTGTAGATGAACACCCCGTTGTTAAACCTAAACCTGCCACCGCAGATGCAATTACAGATAATTTAAAGAATAGATTAACAGGTGGCTTCCACGCTGTGGTGGTTGGTTTATACATACAAATTCCGAAAAACGAATAATAGATTTATTTTATAAAGGACATTTTAGAGAACACACCGTCAGAGACAACCCTACAAATGCATCCTCATTATTGATAAATGTTACAAGAAATTAAAAAATACTCAGTTAAAGCACTGATGATCCCCATTTGCGTATACAATAAATTCTTAAATGTTGTTGTTCAACTCTTTATTCTTTTTTATTGGTTCAAACTATGTCTGAAATCACCCTTTATGTTGATGGTGCATGCCGTGGAAACCCAGGTTTGGGTGGTTGGGGTGCCTATATCGTTACCGAAAATGAAGAACATAAATTGTGTGGTGGCGAACCTGAATCAACCAATAATCGCATGGAATTAACGGCTGCCATTGAAGGCATTGCATTTTGTCCTATTGATACAAAACTGATCGTTTGGACAGATTCGATCTATGTTAAACGTGGCATCACCGAATGGATTCAAGGGTGGAAAAAGAAAAACTGGAAAGATGTTAAAAACCCAGATCTTTGGAAAAAACTGGATGCAACCTGCCAAGGGCGTGACATCGAATGGAATTGGATCAAAGGTCATGCTGGACACCCAGGGAATGAAATGGCGGATCAATTGGCCAATCTGGGTGCAGATCAAACTTTAGAAAAAATGAAAAATGGTGAATTTTCTAAAGCTTCAACTCAAGAAAAAACTCAGCCATCAGAACAATGCATTGAAAAAAAGATTGAAGTTAAAAAAAAAGTTGAAAGTGACTGGCTTTTAGATGACCCTTTTGGCTTTGATTTAGCTGAAGAAGGCTTTGATGAAGTAGAACCTGATCATTTAGCCATGAATCATCATGTGAACCCTACTGAATCAAATCAGGATGCTTTTGATCAAGAGCAATCCAATGAATCTGATCACTCTTCGATGATGAGCAATGCTCCAAATGAGTTAATAACTCCTGACGTTCAAGATGCTGATCCTTCAACACCGACTGTTGGAAATGCAAACGCTAATACGACAAAGCAACATCCACATATTGTGATTACACCTGCGAAATTAAAACTGCAGGGACCACGTCAATTGATCTTAGATACTGAAACGACTGGTTTCTATTATCAGGATACTGACCGAATCATTGAAGTTGGTGCGCTTGAGATGATCAATCGCAAACTTACAGGTAGCTCGATTCATATTTACATTAATCCGAAAAAACCCGTTGGCGACTCTGAAAACGTCCATGGTATTTCTGATGAGTTTTTAAAAGATAAACCTGTTTATGCTGAAATTGCGGATGTGCTGTTTGATTATTTAAAAGGTGCAGAAATCATTGCCCATAATGCCAGCTTCGATATGAACTTCTTAGATATGGAGTTTAAACGTGCAGGCTTTGTGGCACTGTCAGAGGTCTGTGAAGTCACAGATACCTTAGCGATGGCAAAGTCTAAACATCCGGGGCAGAAGAATTCTTTGGATGCTCTAGTGCGCCGTTATGAAATTGCTCAGCGAGACCGTACTTTCCATGGTGCATTACTGGATGCCGAGATTCTCGCTGACGTATATCTGGCGATGACCGGTGGTCAAGTGTCTTTTGATATGGATAGTGCGAATGCTCAGCAAGACTTTGCAAGTCAATCTATTCAACGTGCTAAGATCGAATTTGATTTGCCCGTGATTATGGCGTCTGAAGATGAATTAGAACAACATGAGAACTGGGTCAAACAATATCAAGAAAAACATGGCGAAGCTTGTTTTTTCGCAAAATAAATTCATGTTTCGATTTGATATTTTTTGTAAACAATATTGAGTTCAGTTATATTAAACACAGAACAATTTAGCCTCGCTTTTAGGGGCTAGTTAGAACACTTATATACTCATATATACTTAGGAAAGGTGCAGATAGATGTCTTACCAAACCTCAATTCATTTTGACCCTACGGCACTATTGATAATTAAAAAAGAAGTCGATAATTCAATACAACAAGTAGAAACTGCTGTTAATAGTCTAGTCGAAGATCAAAGTCTGCCTTTCGGTATTGATGATGCTCTAATTCAGTTCGAGCAATGTGCACAAGTTCTTATGCTCATTGACATGCCACACTTGTCTCAATTGACGCAATATGCAGCCGAATTGATGCGTAAAATCATGCTGAATCCACGTCAGATCAAGACTCAAGATGTAGTTGCATTGAGTGAAGGCACGACCATGTTGCGCCGCTATATCGAGTTTATTTGTTTACGTGAAGTCCGCGTACCCCAGTTCTTACTCGACACAATCAATAATCTTGAAATCGCATTAGGCAAACCGGTCACGCCAGAAGGTCAACCTATTCTATCTTCTTTAGAATGTATTGAACCTCGTTTTGCGTTGCCTCAAGCCCCTGAACTTGAAAAATCAATCTTCATTCACAAACTCTATAAATTAAGTTTGCAGAAGTTTCTTCATCAGCAGGAAACTGAACTTGATCAGCAAGCTTTAAAAATTGTCGGGATTTATCTCGCACATTTATCTCAAGCGCAACCAAGCCAACAATATTGGGGCTTAGTTCATGTGGCATTTAATCAAATCGAAAATTTAGCGCTAAGTGACGCACGCTTAAGAACATTAATTAGTATTGAAACTAATATTGCAAGCTTCTTCGAGTCTCCAAATGACTTCAATGTTGAATTGATTGATTTAGCCAACGTATTGAGCATTTGTATTAGTCAAGATGATGATCAAGCACATCAGATTCGTGAGCAAGCCAATATTGGTGAAGACCTGCTTACAGATTCACAACTTCACGTGTTCAGTCGTCATTTATTTGGGCCTGACTTTGAAACTGTACATGTCGCAAGTAAACTGATTACTGAAGAGATGACGCAAATTCGTAATGAAATTGAGTTTAACTATCAAAACATGCCAGAAGACAAAATTGCTGAAATTAAAACCAAACTGTTTAATTTAGCAAATGTGTTTAAAGTGATGAATTTGAATGAAGCATTTGTTGAATTGAAAATTCAAGCTGAAAATTTAACGCAAGACAATATGCAAAATAATCAACAATTTGCACAGCAATTGATGAATAGTATTTTATCTGCAATGAATTCAATTGGCATTTTGGAGCGTAACTTTACTTCTAGCCGCCTGCAGCTTCGTGTCAATAACATGCAAATTTCATTAGATCGTTTAGATGAAGCACATGATGCATTATTAACACAAACCAAAACGTTAGTTGAAGAGTCAAGCACAATACTGTTGAATTATTTACAAGATCCTCAAGCGACGAGCCTTGAAAATATTCCAGCGCAATTTAAAGAAATTAGCGGTGCATTACTTTTCCTTAGCGCAAAAGATGGTCAAACTGCATTACTCAATAGTGAAAGCTTCTTAAAAGCCGAAATAGCGAAAGAGTCAACACTGACTAAACCTCAAGTTGAACGCTTACTCGATGTACTTGCAAGTGTAGAAATTCTGATTGAAAATATCCGGAATAAGCAGCCCATTATTCAAAAAATGTTTGATATTGCCCTGACTAGTAGCCAAAACTTAAAAGCCTCTGCTTAATGTGTAAAGAACTCTCGATTGCTTATATCTTTAAGCAACAACAGCTTTTGGTAGATGAAAATTTTCAACTACCAAAAGTCGAAAAGCTTGCAGACGACCTGCATTTTATCTCGGACGAACAAGTCATCGCCCGAGATTTGCATATTGAAGAAGCGATTCCTGAAGGCTATCAGCTTGTCCCGATTCGACAGTTGATCACGCAATGGACCAAACATGAGTTTGAGCAAGCTAGTCGTGCGATCCAACTGTTAGAATGGCGTAGAAATCATAAATTCTGTAGCCATTGTGGTGCTGAAACTGAAGTCCATACTTCTGAATATGCGATGGTTTGTCCAGCCTGTCGTTATCATCAATACCCTCGTGTTCAGCCTTGTGTAATTACCGTCATTACACGTGGTGACAATGAGATCTTATTGGCCAAAAATGCAAAAAATAAATCCAATATGTACGGATTGATTGCAGGATTTGTAGAAGTGGGTGAAACGCTTGAAGAAGCGGTAGCGCGTGAAACAGCAGAAGAAATTGGTCTAAAGCTGAAAAATATCCAATATCTTTCAAGCCAACCTTGGCCTTTTCCAAGCAATCTTATGATTGCATTTAAAGCTGAATATGCGTCAGGTGAAATCAATCTTCAAGAAGAAGAAATTAGTGATGCACAATTCTTCAAATTTGATCAACTTCCTGAAATTCCCTTTGCGGGTAGTATCGCGCATGCCATGATTCAGCATGTGATTCATAACACATCAATGCATTCAGATTAAAACCCAAATAAGAGTAAAAATAAAAAAAGAGAATCACGTTGCAACCTGATTCTCTTTTTATTGTTATAAGCTTTTTTATTTCAGTGATTGTTCTATCGCATCTAAAATGGTTTGTCTGGTTTTAAAGAATGGACTAAATAAACTCGAGATACTGCCCATGATCGAAACATGTCCTGTTTTGGGAATTGTAATCACTTCACAGTGATTTCCACAAGCTTTTAACTGCTTTTCTAAATCATAGGTATTGCTGTTCTTAACCAATTTATCCTGCTCTGCCAATAATAGATAATGCTGAATCGGATTTTGATCAACAAAATAATACGGCATCACTTGCTGATAATGAACAGTCTGGTCAAAAGCATGCTCTGATAAAGCATCCCCTTTGTAGTCAAAATGATAAGGTCCAGAAATCCCGATAAGTGCTTTAATATTTTGCTTATTTTTAAACTCAACCGCTTTAGGATGATAAATCAGTGATGCAATATTAAATGCCCCAGCTGAATGTCCCATCATAATAATATTGGACGTCGATATACCCAGTCTATCTTGATTTGAATCTAGATAATTGAGTGCAACCACCAAATCATCGACATAGCTTGGAAAAATATGGTCAGGGGCTAAATGGTAGTTAATAACCGCTACATCATGTCCGAAACGAGCGAAAGCTTCCCCCACAAACTTATAAGAACTCTTATCGCCACGACTCCATGCCCCACCATGCACAAAGACAATCAAAGACTTAGATTGAGCATGATCTGAAACGTACAAATCCAACTGTTGACGTGGCTCGAGTCCATAGGCAATGTTAGGACGAATCTGATAGCCTTTCTTTGGAGTAAGACCATTGATCGCTAAACCACCCAAATCGTAAGGGCGAAAGTTCTCAATTTTACGTTGAACAAACTCAAGTTGAGGTTTGAATTTATTTTCTAATCGCTCTTTTAGTACTTTGATTTTAGGGTTGGACATTTGGCTCAACTGCATCTGGATCAATGGCAACTGGAGTCTGCTCTAAAGGTTGAGTTTGTGCCCCACCGACCATTGGTGTTGTAAAAGAAGCAGATTGAATGCCATTTGCGGTACTTTGTTGTTCAACATTATCAATCAAAGTCACAATTTTTTGGACATTACCTACTTGTTGAAGCACCGTATTCAAGTCATTTTCTTCGGCGTTATTTAAACGTCCCATCACATACATCACAGCATCTTCTGTATGAACTAAAACTTTGCTTTCAGCCACAACAGGCGCACGCATGATCAGACCGCGGGTATTCGCCGTCACGGTAGCATCCTGCATAATCGTGGTGTAGTTCACCTGATTACCAACAGTGATATAGTTGTGAATGGTTTTTACATCACTCATTGCACGGACATTATCTTCAGCCAATTGTTTTAAATGTGCATCTGGAACTTGGCCTGTCAACAACACGTTACTGTGAAAACTGTTGACATTGACACGCGACTGCTTAAAACGTGCATCCAATTTATAAAGATTAATCTTTGCAGTACGTTCAATTGAAGAATCGATAAAAACCTGACCAAGCGAACGCGTTCCGCTTGAAACACCGACAGGCTCAGCACCTGTACCGCTTGAAATAAAACTCGCGCAACCTGAAAGGCTTGCAACACACATCATTGTTACCACAATACGGCTAAACACTCAGCAAGTCTCCTCGTGAAACTCAATATTCTTTAATTTAAATGACTGATCTAATTACAAATTATAGATTAATCAAGTCTGCATCCAATGTAAATGCATTTTCAATCCACTGTTGATCATACGCCAACTTAGAAAAGTCTTGCTGTAGATTTTTTGCAATTTGTTGATTGAAATCAAAACAAATTACATCAAAACGATAATAAAACTGTTCAAATCGTTCATTTTCACTAATAAATACCAGTGCCGTTTTAATAATTTTGCGTTGCTTTGACAAGGTAATAACTTCATTGGCAGTACCATGTCGAGTCAGGCTACGTGCTTTGACTTCAACAAAAACTAAGCTTTGATCCTTAATCACAATGAGATCAATCTCGCCATACTGTGAATGATAATTGGTTGCAATAATCTGATATTGTTCTTCAATCAAGATTGTTTTAGCCTGCTGTTCTGCCCAAACACCCAAACGTTTAGCCGTGGATTGAAGTTTAGGTGTTTTGTCTAATTGTAGATTTTGCATAATGATCACAATCTTTTATTTAGGTTGACCTCATTCAAAAAATGCTTAAGCCATGACCTCTCAGTTGGCGATTAATAGTAAGCTCCACTTACCCAAATTTAGATTGCAACCAAACCTTTTTTGGTTTTTTCAAAGCAGGTAGGTAATCGCTCAACACGATCACTGCCAATATTGATTAAACCCGTCCGACCTTGAAAACTTAAATTTTTAACATTCGGGTTTAATACAAATTGCTCTGCAATATGCCATGCATCTCCTCCAAACGCATATAAACGCTGGAATGCTAATGTGGTAGGATTTTGTTTATAGACATTAATCACATCCGGCCATTTGGTTTGATAGACAGCCGGTACATCACAAAATTTCACACCCAATGGAATCGGTTGACTATCTTCAATCGAAATCGCTTGAACATAAAGATTAGAAGATGGTAATCCTTTTAATGAATTTATCCATCTATTACTCCCTAACAGTAATAAACCATCTTTAGATTTTATTTTTGGAACTTGGTCGACGATCGACACATGACTTGAGTATTTTTTATAAAGTGCATTTACAAAACTCAAGGTTTCAGCTTCTGTTCCCTGCTCACGAATCACATAGACATTTTTAATTTTATCTTTCTCAAGTACCTTCACCAATGCGCTTGCATCCGCATCTTTAGACAGACTGTACTGCCATACATTGGGATGTGACAGCTCAACTTCGTTGAGTGCCAACACGGGTCGTTTCGGATTTTCTTGAATTAAACGCTCAACATCAGTACGTGCCAAAGGACCGATAATCATTTTTGTATTTCGATTAACATTTGATCTCAACACATCTTTGATGATTTTACGGTCAGAATTTACAAATTTTAAGGGGATTTGACTGTTGGATGACTGTTGTGCAGACACAATCCCCAGTTTAATACTGTTACCTGCTCGCGCCATAGGGCCAGATTCAGGTAAAATAACCAAAACCTCCGCTTGAGCTTGGATCATCATTCCAAGTAATCCTAAGCAAAACAAACTTTTTTTATTGTTCAATTTATCCACCATGGAGAAAACCTATGAGTGCTCAGTTATTTGTAGTAGCAACCCCGATTGGGCACTTAGACGACATGACCTATCGCGCTA
This sequence comes from Acinetobacter sp. CY73, assembly GCF_059515865.1. Classification (NCBI taxonomy): domain Bacteria; kingdom Pseudomonadati; phylum Pseudomonadota; class Gammaproteobacteria; order Moraxellales; family Moraxellaceae; genus Acinetobacter; species Acinetobacter sp. CY73. The sequence goes on from NZ_JCAKMZ010000005.1 coordinate 50,562, forward strand.
TTGAAGTTTTAAAGTCTGTCGCACTTATTGCAGCTGAAGATACACGTCAGTCTGCTCTTTTAATGAAACACTATAATATCGCAACTCCATTGACCGCGTGTCATGATCACAATGAAAGTAACAAAATTGATATAATTATCGAAAAATTAAAAAATGGTGAGAATGTTGCGCTTGTCAGTGATGCAGGCACGCCATTGATTAGCGATCCAGGTTTTAAACTGGTTCGTGCCGCACAAGAGCATGGCATCCGTGTTACTCCTGTACCGGGAGCATGTGCAGCCATTGCGGCACTCAGTTCAGTTGGTTTACCCAGTGACCATTTTAGCTTTGAAGGTTTCTTGTCTTCTAAGCAATCACAGCGTTTGATTCAGTTGAATAAATTGAAAAGTAACATGCATACCATGATTATTTATGAAGCACCTCATCGCATCTTGGATTCTGTTAAAGACATGGTCGATGTATTTGGTGGGGAACGCGCAGTAGGTTTTGCTCGTGAAATTACCAAGACATTTGAAACCATCAAAAAGATGACTTTGGCTGAATTACATGCATTTATCGAAAGTGATCGTAATCAACAAAAAGGTGAGATTGTACTGGTGATCGCGGGTGCAGCAGAAGAAAAGGACATGGAGCAAGAAGAGTTAGATAAATTATTGCTTCGTCTACTGCAAGATTTATCTGTTAAGGCTGCGTCACAACTTGCGGCTGATTTGACGGGGATTAAAAAGAAAATTGCCTATCAACGTGCATTAGAATTGACTGCTCAAGCCGATGATGATTAGAAATTACATCTCATTTGACTCAAATTTTTTTATGACTATTCATTGGTTGAGATATTTTATTTAAATTTTCAAGAAAAAAAGCATCACTGATGTGATGCTTTTTTAATGCACGCTAAAAACGTTCATGCCATACAGACTATCTGTTTTAATCTCGTGCACTCTCGTCTGGAGGAACTTCTTTGATCTGTCCACCACGCGCTAAAAAAGCAGCAACTTCATCTTCTAAAGCTTGACGCTGTTTTAATTTCGCTGTGATCGTTAAGGTTTCTGCTTCAGCAACATCGGCATCAGAAACAATTGAATCACTTATAGCTGCACCTTTTTCGGCAGCTTGAGATTCATCATCATCAACAACGTTATCTTCGTTATCATCAAAATCATTTGAATCTGTCATTTTAAACTCCCCATTAATGACACCCATAGCAACCCAGATAAATCAGATTCGATTTAATGAGGAATGTAGCAAGCTATTACGATTTCGACTAGAGTCTCAGCCACTTGATTTGTATATTTATCAATCAAATTCGTAAAAAAGTATTAATGATTGAGCAAATTTAATCCAGACATTTATTTTCGACCCATTAGGCTTGATAACGAGTATTTTTAAGTACTGATAAACCGTTAGCTTGTTGCATAAAGCGCGTTTTAAAAATAGGCAGCTGCTCAACTTGCTTCAAACCAAAATTTCTCGCCCAAACCACTGGAAATAATTCGGTGGTTTCCAACCATCCAATGGCTGACATGCCATGCATCATGGCTTCATTCTGAATTTTACGTTGATGCTCATAGCGCTTTAAGGTCTGTTCATGTGCCCAAACGCCTCGCTTAAGATCATGCAATAACACATCACACAAAATTGCTGCATCTAAACAGCCAATATTCACGCCTTGCCCAGCAAGTGGATGAATCACATGCGCTGCATCACCCACCAAGGCTAGTCCATCTTGAACATATCGCTGTGCTGCTCGTGCTTTTAATGGGAACTGTGCACGTGGCGTTGCTTCTAACACCTCTCCTAACATGTGGTGACTTTCACGTGTCAATAATGCTGTAAATTCAGCATCATCTAGGTTGGCATACTCTTCCGCATAGTCATCTGGCAAAGTCCAAACGATCGACTGCCAATGTCCCTCTTGTTCTGCATTTAAACTCGCCATGGGTAAATATGCCAAAGGTCCTGTAGGTAGAAAAATCTGACGTGCCACATGCAAGTGCGGTTGTGCTGTACGAATCGCACAGGTTAAACCTGCTTGTTTATAATCCAGTACATCTATATCGATATACGCTTGCTCTCGCACAAATGAATTTGCACCATCTGCACCGATGAGTAGCTTGGTTTTCAGCTCAGTGCCATCAGCAAGTTTGACGATCCAACACTTTACACCGCGCTCAATCCGTACCACTTTAACTTGAGTGCGATAGTCTTTCACGACAGCTAACATTTGTTGTTGAATCGCGAGATTGAGCACACTCGGTTCAACCATTGACCCTAAGCTATTTTCAACACTTGGAAATTGTGTAGACTCTTCACCAAAGTTAATTTCACCATAACCATTTTTGTTCCACACTTGCATGCCTGTGTAGGGCATGTGACGTTGAATTTTGTCCCAGACTTGAACCGTTTTAAGTAAATGAATGGTTGCTTGACTTAAAGCCAGCACACGCGGATTGGCAATTTGAAGTACCAATGCTTCATCTAAAATTGGCGCAGCATCTAACACCGTTGCTTGCACACCGCCGTCAGCCAACAATAATGCGGTTAAGCCACCCACCAAGCCACCACCAATAATGACAACCTCTTTTAAGGCTGATTGAGTATTTGTCATGACTTTAACCCCATCGCATAGTTGGCAACGAGTGGCTTTATACCCGGTATATTTTCAAAACACATTAAGCCCATGTTTCGAATGAATCTAAGAAGTAGGTTTTGATTACTGAAGCCACGAACCACGGAATCACAGAATTTAATCACGCGTTGTTGATCTTTCAATCGTGCTTGTTCATAGGCTTGAAGCACGGATGCTTCACCTAAATCAGCATTTTTTTCAAGTTGTTCTGTCAGATATCGTACAAGCACATGAGCATCGCGCATACATAAGTTAAAGCCCTGCCCTGCGACTGGATGAATCGTATGTGCCGCATTACCCATCAGCACTACACGTCCAATCGCTTGTTTTTCTGCAAGTACTTGAGACAACGCGAAGCTAAAGCGTTTGCCTGTTTTTTGGAATTTACCTGCACGGTCACCATAAGTTTGTTGCAAGGCATCTAAAAAGTGCTGATCATTTTCTTCACCGAGCCATTCACTTTCTGTTCCCTTTGGTACTGGCCAAACCACTGAACGACGATACTCACCTGGCAATGGTAAAAGTGCAAGTGGCCCTAGTGGGCTAAAGCGCTCAAAACCAACATGATCATGGGGTTTAGATGTTTGAACAGTTGTTACGATCGCGACTTGATCATAGTCATGTTCTGATGCGCCAATACCTAAAGCTTTACGACAGAATGAATCACGACCATCGGCAGCGATGACTAATTTGGTTTGTAATTCAAGTTTTTGACCATAACGAACCGCTTCGATATAAGCGAGGTCTGAATCTTGGGTGAGTGATGTCACTTGCACGCCATCAATCAACTCAATCATTGATTGCTTTTTAACTTCAGCTAATAGCACGCGACCAAGCCAAGCATTCTCAATCACTTGTCCAAAGCTTTCGACTTTCTCTTGCGCTGCTTTTAAACGAGCCTTACCAAAACTGCCTTGTTCTGTGATGTTGACTTCTAAAATGGGCGTTGCGTGTTCTTGTAATGCATTCCACAGTCCGAGTTCTTGATAAATTTGAACTGTGCGGCGTGACAAAGCACTGTTTCGAGCATCAAAACTTGAATGATATGGAGCAAGATTTTCATCATCATAATCTGGATATTTAATCGCTTCGAGTAGTTTTACTTTTATAGTGGCTTTGCTCAGCATCAGTGCCAAACTGAGTCCGACCATTCCACCGCCAACGATGATGACCTCTTGTTGCATGCTTGCTTCCTTATCTGTTGTATTCGATTCTAACTGTCGAAATACTTAAAACCTGTATTGGTTTTATCTTACATCAAGGCTTGGATTTTTTATAATGGATTCGTGAAAGCAGCATGACTGGTTCAATTATAATAGGATGTCAATAGACTTCTTGCATAAATCAAATTTTAACCAAAATTCAATTCATAATGGAAGTTCCCTCTCCTTATTAAAGGAGAGGGTTAGGGAGAGGTTTTATATTGGAAATTCTCATCATCATAAGCTTATCGCAAAAGGGTAAGGGGCTTTTATATATTCATTTTATTGTCTAATTTTGTACAGTCTTCGACTTTTATAAGAGATCTAATCATCAGAATCTGCAATGCATATGAAATATCTTTTGGAGAACTGATCATATAAAACTGGAAAAATACCCAGCACACAATTGATGAGAAACTGGCTTAATATTCAAGCTCAGTGAATGATCATTTAACAATAATTCGTCAATAAGTTACTGAGTAGTAGAGAGATCAAACAGAAGATCATTTAATTCATAATTTTAACAGTATTGATTTGAAGAAGCTTTAACTGATCAAGGTTAAAGCTCCTATTTGTTGAGTTTTTTTAGCTTTTTTTTAGTTTGTTTTTAACTGGTTTTTACTTAATTACCTCGATAAGTCGAATAGCCATAAGGACTGATCAACAATGGAATATGGTAATGCTTGACTGAACCATCGGTTTGAAAAATGACAGGTACTTCTGGAAAGAAAGACGTTTGCTTATTTTGCTTAAACCAGTCTCCGGTCTTGAAGGTGACTTTATATATCTTGTTATCAAAAGTTCTATTTTCTGGAAATAATGCGGTTACACGACCTTGCGCATTGGTTTTAGCTTCTGCAATCTGTGTCCACTTGCCATTGTTTTGCTCTTCTAAGGTCACTTTGACTTCAGCTGAAGGCAATCCATTTTCTAAGTTAAGCACATGTACGCTTAAAGGATTTTGCGCCATGACGCCACTTGAAATCAATACACTACCCGCGAATAAAAACAACTTGTTCATATCATCATCCTGCATAAAGTTAAATTAGATTTGTTTGAGTGTAATTTCCACACCCTGTTGTGCGCACTGATCATCCTGAATCGAACCGCCTGCCCCCGCTACGCCAACCGCGCCCAGGAGCTGAGTTTTATAAACAACCGGTACTCCGCCGCCTAAAAGGAGTAATTCAGGTAAGCTGGTTAAATTCTGTGAATCCAGATTCTTTTGCGCATTGCGCATAAATTGTAAGGTGCTGACCTTGCTTGAATATGCAGTAAAGGCTTTCCTTTGCGCTGCAATTAAATTATGTATGCCCACGGTTTCATGCCGTTGACTTGCCAGTACATTGCCTCCCTGATCAAGAACCACTACAGCGGCAGGTTTTGCACTGTCGGTGCAAGCTTGCATGACATTTATCGCCAGTTGATTGGCCAGCTTCAAATCCATGACATAGCCAGTTTTAGGCGCGCCATAGCTCACAGAACTCAATAAAACCATAGAAGCACAGAGCAGTTTTTTAATCATGTTGATGGTGCCAAATGCAAAGTTAACTTAGCTTAGCGAAGATAAGCTCCTGATTGCATGACAATAAGATTACGGATTGGTAATGTGAAAAACAGATAAAACCCTATACTATGCTATAGATGCAGATACTTATTATTGAAGATGAAACCAAAATTGCTGAATTTCTAGCAAAAGGCTTAAACGAATCGGGTTATTTATCCAGTATTGCTCATGATGGATTAACCGCATTAACCTTGCTGCAAAACAAGAAATTTGATCTGGTGATTTTGGATGTCATGTTACCTGAAATAGACGGTTGGCAAGTGCTCAAGACCTTAAGGACTTTTTCTCAAATGCCAGTACTGATGCTGACTGCGAAAGATCATGTGTTGGATCGGGTTAAAGGCTTAGAACTGGGCGCAGATGATTATTTGATTAAGCCCTTTTCTTATATTGAATTACTCGCCAGAGTCAAAAGCCTATTGAAACGCAGTGTAAAAGCCGACTCTGAATGCTATCAAGTTGAAGATTTAATGTTAAATCGACTTGAACGCACGGTTTATCGGAACCATCAAAAAATTGAGCTCAGCGCGAAAGAATTTTCACTTTTACAGGTGTTAATGCAGCATCAAGGTGAATTACTCACCCGCTCACAAATTGCCTCGGAAGTATGGAACATTAACTTTGATACCGACACCAATGTAGTCGATGTCGCGATTCGACGTTTACGTGCCAAAATTGATGATCATTTTCAGCCCAAATTAATTCATACTGTTCGAGGTATGGGTTATCGTTTAAGTCTCGATAAATGAAAACAAGCTTAAGGCATTTGAGTTTAACCACACGTCTAAGTCTGGCCTTTAGCATGATTTGTTGCGCTGTATTTTTGGGTATTGGCCTGCTTTCTTATCACAATATGCAGCATCTGCTGGCTCAACAACGCGATCAGAACTTAACTGCGCGTGTTGAACGCATCGAAATATTTTTACATGATCAAGACAGTTTTCAAATTCTGGTTCAACATCCTCGGCTGTATGAAAATATGCTGGGCAAAGAAGACAATCTTTTAATCTTAAGAAATCAGCAACGGGCTTTAATTGAGATTAATCCACTGAACGTCCATATTCCCGCGATGGTCGAATCAAAAAACATGCGCTTTTTAGACAATCAATCTGAAAATGCCACCACCCGCTTAGCCTATAAAACTGTGATTTTTAATCAGCAGCAGTATCAACTCATTGCCGGCACACAACTGAGTGATGCCCAAGCGACATTAGATCAATATTTATGGAAATTAATCCTCTATAGCGTACTCGGAATTATCATGACAAGCCTGCTCGGCCGCTGGGTGGGTGGCTATTTACTTAAGTCTTTAAATGATTTGATTGCACAAACCTATCAAATTCAAGGTACTCAATCGCATCAGCGCTTTGAAGCTCACAGCACCAGCATTGAAGTGGAAAAACTCCGTTCAGCCATGAATGCGATGTTGGAAAAAATTCAAATGAATTATGAGCAATTGGCTCGTTTTTCTGAAGATATTGCGCATGAATTAAGAACCCCTTTAAATAACTTAATCGGGCAAACACAAATCATGCTGATGCAATCTCGGTCACAACAGGAATTGGAACAGCTTTTGTATTCTCATCTGGAGGAATATGAACGGCTCAGCAAGATGATAGACAATATGTTGTTTATTGCGCGTTCTGAACACAGTGATTATCTGATCGAAAAGCAAAACATTGACTTAGCCAGTCTGATTCAAGAGTTGGTCCACTATTTTGAATTCTTGGCTGAAGACAAAAACATGACCTTCGTTTTAACCTTAGAAACAGGTATTCACCTCTATGCCAATACCGATCTATTCAAACGAGCGTTGTCCAACCTGATGATCAATGCGATTGATTATGGAATGCAAGATCAGGAGATTGTGATTTCAACCCAATCTACACAGCATTACGTCGAGATTGAAGTATTAACCAAAAATATCTTTATTGATGACTCACATTTGAATCATGTCTTTGACCGTTTTTATCAAATTGATCCCAGTCGCCATCACAAAGCAAAAACAGGCGGATTGGGGCTTTCCATTGTGAAATCTATCATGATGTTACATCAGGCAGAGGCTAGTGCTTATAACAGCCCTCAAGGCATTGTATTTAAATTAAAAATGAATCGTCTAGAAAATTTTGACAACGTATAAAATAATATTAAACCTCTTTCATAAATCATTTTTTGAACTTTTAAAATTCATGATGTAAGTTCCCTCTCCTTGCAGGAGAGGGTTAGGGAGAGGTTGTTTTATGCTTAAAGCCTCTCATCCTCTTGCGGAATGCATTCCTCATCCTAGGGGGAGAAGGGACTTTCATTAATAATTTAAGTACCGATTAATCATCATTTTTTGATTTTTGAAATAACTCTATTAAATAGGGCTAATGTTTTAAATCGTTTAAAATCAAGATCACTTACATACTGCCAAGACGAATTTTTAAAATCAAAGCTTCACATTTTTCATAAGCTTTGCCTCCCCCTTTTAACCAATGAAAAGCAATATAGATGATGTTTTTAAAGAAATTTTTAATTTTTTTGATCAAGCTAAATCCAATCAATTGAATGTTAAAGTTTTTAAACTTTTTAAAATCCCATCCTCTACCATGTCTGTAAACACGTTTAAGCATAATCCCATGCTGTATTTTGTACGTCCTAGCGTACATGCATTCAAGCCTTTTGCGACTGTCCCATCATGCAGCCATTTCCTATGATAGGGATATAGAGAGCAGGATGCTCCCGATAAAAATAATAAAAGACAGCAACGGAGAATGCAGGTACGACAGGAGTTATACCGACGCATCAAATACGTAAAAAAGCCCAACAGGATGTTGGGCTTTTTTATTCAACTGAAATTACCGCTGTTATGATTCAACCAAGCAATCTTCTGAGTGATTTTTGATCTTTAATGCCTAAGAAGCCATCAATGCTTCAATCTCTTCAATGCTTTTAACCACATTTTTGGTCAGAACCAATGGCCCTTGTTTAGTCGCAACAATGTCATCCTCAATACGAATACCAATACCACGCCATTTGGCATCCACAGTCTCATCATCAGGTGCAATGTATAAACCTGGCTCTACTGTGACGACCATGCCTTCTTCGTAAGTTCGCCATTCACCGTTTTGCTTTTATAAACCAACATCATGCACATCCATACCCAGCCAATGCCCTGTGCCATGCATATAAAACTGACGGAATGATTCAGTTTCAATAATCTAGACATTAAAACATAGTTAACATGGATGAGTAATAGGTAAAAATTTGTTCGATTTTATGGCTCGTTAAAATCATACTGACTATGAATTTTAATTAATTCCTTTTTTTGCTCTTCTGTAATATTTTTTAACCGAAGAATATCTTTCTCTTTAATTTTAGGTTCAGTTTTTAAACCTTCAAATCCCATTATTTCTACTTCTTTATCTAGCCATTCCTGTGATGGTTGAGACATCTGATATTTGCTTATCTTAGGATGAAAAAATTCTAATTTTTTATTATCTTTATTTTCAACATAGTGAAGATTCTTTTCATAGACTGCATCACTTTCATACTGATTTCTAATAATATGAGTGATTTGTTTCACCATATCATCAGAAAAAATAAATGTTCGAATATAATCTGTACGTAAACCATCATGTTCATAGGGATCATCATAGTAAAAATAATGTCCACGTTTAGTATCAATAGCCTCGATTATGTAAGAAATATCAGTACTATCTTTGAAATTTTTATCTAAAACTTTACCTTTATCAATTACTGTTATAATTTTGTCATAGCTATACCAAGGTGATCCTGTACTTTTACCATAAATATATAAATTTACTCTTAAACCACTTAAATCTACAGCAGGATCAATATTAAACTCATAAGTGACGTTATTTGGTCCATTGATTGGACTACATCCTATTATAAAAACTAAAATTATTATAATTGATAAATACTTAAATCTATTCATCGGTAGCGAGATCCTATAGCAAGATGTGAGTTTTACACTACATTTAAAAATAAATATTATTATATTTATCAATAAATTATAAACCATCAAAGTGTAGTGTAAAGAATTGAATCGGTTGTAACTTTTTTCCATCCGTTCACCTTGGCTAATTCGGCTGTTTAGGCAGAATTCCGTATTGTTCTATAATTATTAGAAATAGATTCAAAATCATCTTTTATAAGCAATGGGCTTTGTTGCATAAACATATAAGTATTTGATTTTAATAAATTTAGTCTAAAATTAATTAAATCTTTTAAAATCATAAACTTATAAAATATTTATGCAACAAAGCCGTGGGCATCTATGGATTATCTCTATCTTTATTGACTTCAGTTCAATTATTTATATGAATTTAAAATCATTTGTTACCTACAGAAAATTTAAAATATTTATTATCTAATTCACCACTTTTATATTTAGATAGCATAGAAATTACAAATTTTTCTTTACTTAAATCATTATTCTTAAGATGTGCTGGTATGTCATTAGAGTGAATTATAAATGGTATCATCACTGTCTGATTTCTTAATAACTTTATTTTATTCAAGTATTTACTATCCAATAGGTTTTTTTTATCTAATTGTATGATTCTATTATTATCAAAAATTAAAAATAATGAAGAATCTGTTTGAACAAAATCACCTTTATCTAATAAGGTTGAAAAGCCTTCAAGATCAAAATCATTCGTACCTATATTTTTGAGGGTTAGATTAAGAATATAATCTTCTCCATCTTTTGAAAGTATTACAGATGGTTCAAAACAACTCTCACAACTTGTATGAGATTTATAAATATTAGACTTGAAGTCATGAATATTGACCATTAGTTTCATTTGTACATTGATGGCATCATCTGATTCAGTCGTGAAAGGAAATCCATACTTCTTATTTGATTTATTTAAATATAATTCAGTTCCTATATTGGGTGGATACTTTTCTTTATGGTTCATTTTGATCTCACGCTCCACTAATTTAATTTTAATTTTATCTGTCGGATCGCTTGATATAAATTTCCCTATTTTTATAAATTTATCATTTTTATTTTCATACGGATCTTTGGAATTCAAATTTATATAATAATTATTTTGATCTTTATAACCGAAGTATTCATTAACTCCCTTATAAGTCAAATCTGAACTTGAATATACCTCTATATCAGTTTGGTCTGTTTCATTTTTCATATTCATTGAACTACAACCTATTAATGTGAAGGCTAAGCACATTATTAAAGCTTTTTTCATAGTACGATATTTCATTTAGTCATCGTTTCCTTTTCAAACTAATCCTTAATGAAATTAAAATAATCTATTGGGATCTTGGGATTTTTCCAGATGAACTTGCTCCCATTAAGTTATCTAGCGAATAGCGCTTCCAATCTTGAGTTTTTTTCTGGAATTGCTAAATCAACCATTATTGTTTGAGGATCTATATACATCTTATGCACCGGTAATACCCCCATTTTTAATTGAATTAATCAGTAGAAACTTTCAAACCTTAATTAACCCGAATCGCGGATAAGGATTTTTCTTTAAAATCATAAGCTCAATGTAATTTTATGATTAGTTTTTAGTGTTATCAGACCAAAGAATAGACTTTTTTATGCTCAAAATGATGGATAAGTCTCAAGATTAATAATCTCATTTCTTTAAGCAGGATTCGGGTTAATTATTTTGTTTAAATTTAGGTGGTCGACCATCAACTGACATATGAGGTCGTTCATGATTATAGAAGTGCTGCCATGCAGTTGTATAGTCCTGAACTTCATGCAGCTCTCGAAATAAATATTGATTTAAGCATTCATAACGTACCGTGCGATTAAAACGTTCAACATAGGCATTTTGCTGAGGGTTACCAGGTTGAGTAAATACATGCTCAATTCCATGCTGATCACACCAATCTTTCATGAGGTCACTTATATATTCTGGTCCATTGTCAGATCGAATACGCTTAGGTTTTCCTCGCCATGCAATAAGTTGATCCAAGCCTCGCAGAACTCTTTCTGTTGGTAGTGAAAAGTCAATTAACAGCTCAATGGATTCACGATTAAAATCATCAATAATGTTACGTATACGGTAACTGCGCCCATCGCTGAGTTGATCGTGCATGAAATCCATAGACCATGTCTCATTCACTGCCATAGGAACAGATAAAGGCTCAGGTTGGGCACGCTTAAGTCGTTTATTCGGTTTAATTCTTAGGTTAAGTTCTAATTCTTTGTAAATTCGATAAACCCGTTTGTGATTCCATTGATAGCCTTTGACATTGCGCAAATACTGAAAGCAAAGTTTAAATCCCCAAGTAATATGCTCATTGGTGAGTTTAAGCAACCATTCGGAAATGATGGCATCCTGCTCTTTGAGCTGGGCAGTGTAGCGATAACAGGTTTGGCTGACTTTAAATATGAGACAGGCCTGACTCACAGAAAGCTTAAATTGCTCAACCGCATGTCGAGCAAGAGACTTACGCTGAGCTGGCCTTATAACTTTTTTGATAGCGCATCTTGAAGAACATCAGATTTTAGGCGTTCGTCAGCGTAAATTCTTTTCAGCCGTGCATTTTCAGCCTCTAATTCTTTAAGCCTCGTGATCATTGAAAGATCCATCCCGCCATATTTAGACTTCCATTTATAGAAAGTTGCGGTACTCATGCCGTGCTCACGACAAAGGTTTGGAACAGGTATTCCTGAGTCAGCTCGTTTCAAAATACTCATGATTAAGCTGTCTGAATACTTAGATGTTTTCATAGTAAATCTCCTTGTATCAAAGTTATTCGATTTTCTAATTTTAAGTTCAATTTTTTTTAGGGGTATTACCGGCTTTTAATAGGGTTGAGTAAAGGATTGGATAACCAAATTTTTGTTCAAACAAAGGAATAAGATCTTTCACTTGAGAAAATTCAGTCATTTCAACAAAGTGTTTGAAAGCATCCATATCCTTGATTTTAGTGGGTCGGCCTGCATTGATTTTAGGCTGTTTCAATTCTCCAGTGGTGTTTTGAAGAAGAATCCAATCATCCAAAGTAGTCCTAGATATTTTAAGAGTTTTACATGTATATGATTTGTGATTGTTTTCTTCATAAAACTGCATGACTTTTTCACGTAAATCCACTGAATATATTTTAGGCATAATCTTGCTCAAATGAATTTTTCACCATTGTATCCTAAAATAAGATTTCAGCTATAATTGCCTATCATGGGGACATAGAAAGCAGGATGCTCCAGATAAAAAAAACGAATAACAGCAATGGACATGCAGGTATGACAGGAGTTATACCCACGCATCAAATAGGTAAAAAAGCCCAACAGGATGTTGGGCTTTTTTATTCAACTGAAATTACCGCTGTTATGATTCAACCAAGCGATATTCTAAGTGATTTTTTGATCTTTAATGCTTAAGAAGCCACCAATGCTTCAATTTCTTCAACAGTTTTTACAACTTTAGAGGTTAGATTTAACGGTCCATTTTTTGTGGCAACAATGTCATCCTCAATACGGATCCCTATGCCACGCCATTTGGCATCCACAGTTTCATCATCAGGTGCAATATAAAGACCTGGCTCTACAGTCACGACCATACCCTCTTCATAGGTACGCCATTCACCGTTTTGCTTATATGAACCCACATCGTGCACATCCATACCCAACCAGTGACCTGTGCCATGCATATAGAACTGACGGAAAGTTTCTTTTTCAATAATTTCCTCAATATCACCTTGCATAATGCCGAGATCAAGCAAGCCTTGAACCAAAATACGCACCGCAACGTTGTGTGGTTCTTTATAAGAGTTCCCAATACGCACAGCATCAATCGCTGCGATTTGCGCTTCTAAAACGATTTGGTAAAGCGCTTTTTGTTCAGGACTAAATTTGCCATTCACAGGGAAAGTACGGGTAATATCTGATGCATAGAACTCATATTCACATGCAGCATCAATCAAGACCAAATCCCCATCTTTCAATGGTTTGTTATTTTCAACATAATGTAAAATACAGCCATTTGCACCACCACCAACAATACTGTTATATGACGGTACACAACCATTTTTACCGAAGATATAATTCAGTTCAGCTTCTAGTGCATATTCCATCATACCCGGACGTACTGCTTTCATCGCTTGGGTATGCGCTTCAGCACTAATATCTGACGCGATTTGCATCAATTGTATTTCTTCAGCGTCTTTATGCAAACGCATTTCGTCAACGATGCGATCTAATTGAATTATTTGTGTAGGCGCTGTTGTGCCCTTACGAGACTCACCATTGGCTTCAACGACCCACTTCGCTACGCGTGCATCAAACTTTGCACGATGTCCGATGCGATAGAATAATTTTTCTTTATTCAGTAGTTTTTGAATGATTTCTTCATCCAGCAGATCAATCGCATAAGCTTCATCTGCATCATAATCATCTACCGCACCATCTACACCAGCTCGATAACCATTCCAGATTTCCATTTCACGGTTACGTTCACGGCAAAATAGACTATAGGTATATTCTTCACCATTTTCTGAAGTTTCAATCACCGCAACAGCTTCAGGCTCAGCAAATCCCGTTAAATAAAAGAAACTGCTATCGGTACGATATTTATAGTCTGCATCACGATTACGCATTGCCTCTTGGCTAGTTTCAATGATTGCAATACTGTTCGGTCCCATCGCTTCAGCTAAACGATCACGACGGTCTTGAAAATCTACTTGAGTTAATTTCATTGTTATATGGCTTTTCTAGATGAATATGAGGTTGATGTTTACACCTTACATGCAAACATCAACAGACAGCAATTTGAACTTATTTCATCATTTTAGAAATGAATCTATCTATTCATTATTTACAATGCAATTTAGCTCAAACGACTCGGGGTAAACATCTCAACGACATTAATATCCGTTTTTTTAGCTGAGTTGCTTTTCACTTTTTTCAACAAAGTACTTTCTGAAACGTCAATCTTAGAGCGTCCAAGTGCAAGGCTTACAGGAATCAGACGAACAAATTCATAGAGTTCTTCATAGCTCTGTTCGCCTTCTTCATCGTTATCCGATTCTTCGAACTCAACCGCAGCAACATTTTGCAGATGTTCAATTAATTCAATTTCATCTGCACGGATTTGACCTGAAGCCAAACCAAAGCCGAGAACGACACCCGCGCACCAATCAGCAAGCGCTTGAACGCGTTCATCCAGTGCATGCGTGTCATCTGGTAGGATCGGTAAATAGTCTAATTCATCATCCGATAAAGCATGTGAAACATCTTCAGCTTCTTGCACCAACAAGTCCAATGCTTCATCTGTCAATTCTGGCACAGCAAGCGTCGTTAAGATTTGTTGCCATTCTTCTCGTGAAGGCGATTGCGTTACACAAACAATACCAGTTAAAAGCCCATGTAACTCACTTGGACTTGAAATCTCTTCAATTGAACTAAAATTTTGATTCCAATCTAACCAACCTGAAATATCGTCTTGCATTCGCTTTTCCATTCTCTATACTTCTGTATATATTACCTTTGATTACGAATCTACGCGACCTCGTTATGTTAGAACAATTACAGCGTCTACAGGCGCACATCAATACGCTCAAAACGCGTCTGCATGACGTTGAGAGTCAAAATGCAACCTTACTACAAGAAAAACAGCGTAGTGAGGAACAACATTTCTCGCAAATCGTGCAAAAAAACAGCATCATCACACAAAAACAAGATGAAGCAGATAATCTCACGGAAAAATTAAGCCAATTACAGACTTCTTTTAATCAGCTCAATACCGATTCAACCGCTTTGGCTGAACGTTATGGACGTTTAGAGAAAAGTTGTACTGATCTTAAAAATCGTTTCCAAGAAATTTTAGCTGAGCGAAACGAACTGCGTGTGGTGAAAGAAAAGATTTTGGGTGAGCAACGCCAAGCTCAGCAGGAAATTCAAGCATTACAGGCTGAACGTACACGTCTAGTCCAAAAAAATGAACATGCCAAAGCAAAAGTTGAAGCCATTATTCAGCGTCTTGCGATTCTAGGTACTGAGCAAGATCATCATGCGCAAGAGATTCAACAACTTGCTCATCCTACTGAACCCAATGAGGAAGCTTAAGCATGTCTGAATTAGTCACAGTCGAGTTACGTTTAATCGAACAATCTTTTCGTTTATCGACCACTGCTGATAAAAAAGCAGATTTAGAACGTGCAGGTGATCTACTCAATGAAAAGTTTCAAGAATTTCGTCGTAAAGCGCCAAATGTTGAACACAACAAATTGGTGATCATGGTTGCACTTGAGCTGATGCAAGAAGTGCTTAGCATGAACAAATCCTTACAAGAATACGCGCACTGTGAACGACTTTTAAGTGTGATTCTGGAAGATGTTGAAAAGGCAGTATAAAAACTGCTTTTTCTTTATGCAAATAGATCAAATTCAGTTGCATTTGACAGCCTAAGTCCAAGTTAAGATTTGCCAATCATCCTTGATGATATATACTTGGTTTATCTCTGAGGTGCTCGCCAGTGAGTCTATATCCCTGCCGATACTTATATCCCCGGATGCGTTCTGTGTATTTAGAGTGTATGCCTGCCTTCGTGCAGGAAACCCAGCAAGTATACGTCGCGTCCACCTTGAACTCATCGGGTTCAGGGTAACGACATGCAGCGGCATCTTCGGAGTGTTTATTTTCTTATTAAACTGTTTAATCAAAAAATAATTTAAAATATAAAAAATCTATTAAAAAATTTAGTTTTATTCAACTTAAATATTTCGCATTATTCTAAATTTAGTTCATCGTCATCTATTAACGATTTTTATATTCCTACTCTTAAGAATCCGATTCAATTGAGCATAAAAAAAGCACCTATAAAAATAGATGCTCTCAGTTTACCTTCCTTGATTACATTCACAATTCGTCAACCCATTGATTGGTTATGCAAGCTGTTATCCATCTTACGTGTTTCTTCATGGAAACTCGGGTTATGTGCACAGCCTGTTAAAGTTACAACCAATGCTACTGCCACAACTAATTTACTCATCTGCCTGTATCCTCATAAAAATTGTTTAGAAAGTCCAAGTTTCATTCCAACTTTCCTGTGCAATAAATATACGTGAATACAATTAATTGTTAAAACAGATTAATTTTATAATTACGATTTGTATTTTAGATTAAAATTTATATCAATCTCATTTTCGATTATTCATCTTTTAAAACACATTTGAAATTCGCTGGGAACTGAGCACAACGCGCCTTTTTCAAAATACTCATCATCGCAGGGTCATAATAGCCCTCTTTGGTCATTTGAATTCGCGCTTCTCGCATAATTTTTAAATACCCTGGCTTTTCTGCTTCACGAATATCCATCCAATATTTTTCAGAAATGTCTTTTTCCATTTTATCGACAAATTGAAAAGTAGGTGTCAGTTGCTTAGAGATCAGCTCACGAGCAATCGGTCCCATCCCTGCTGGAAATTTATTGCGATGCATGATCAGCGTTCCTGTCACTTGAATCAGTGGAAAGCGAATAATGGCACCCATGACTTTTCCTGATTTGTCTTGCATGCCTTTATGCAGTTCTAAGGGATCAAATAAAATCGCAGGTGCCGCCATAATATCCACTTCACGATTATTAAATTTCCCACCAACCGATGTTAAATCAACGATTACAGGTTGCGCACCGACATTTTGAACCAGTTTTTTTTGTGTCGCATCAAAGCCCATTACTGCAACTTTTTTACCCGCAGCTTTCGGTAAAGTATCAATACGGCGATCATTCACCATGATATACGCCGCACCTAAAGGTACAATACCCACCACTTCATAGTCACGATTCACCATCTTATTATCAAATTCTGGGCGAGCTAAAAGCTGAATCACTTGCGTCAATTGTTTGTAGTTTTGCACTGCACCGATCGCATCAATACTCCCCACAAATTTATTAAATTGGCGCGCACGAATATTACTGATTCCTGCACCATCACAGCGTTCACTTCTGAAGTCTTCTGTAAGCACACGTTCATCGGTATAAACTTTAAGGTTGACCTCAGTTGATGCTTTTTGTTTCAACTTTGGATAATCGAGATCAATCTTCATTTGTAATTTTGAAGGGCGTGTAATATTCATATTTATCCCAAAGTCTTTAGCAACTTGAGATATTCTTGGGAGTTCACTGATATAACTGGTCGCTTGATCAAAAGCCTCTCCATTTGCACCATTCGGTGAATAAATGCAAAGGGTCACTTCTTTTGGTATTTGTTTCCACGTCTGTGGATTATTCAATAGCGTTTTAACTTTAGCGGTTGAATGAGCAGAAAGTGACAAATCTAATTTAGGCGCAGCATAAATGAGTTGAGTAATAAACGTTGTTGATGCGATTGTTGTGAGCACTGCCAAGTGACGTAATACTTCGATGTTATTCTTCATAAGGAATCCTTTTCCTAAAGCATTTTTATTATTCAAACATGTTATGTTTATTAAGTTAAATTAATTAAAACTTTAAACCAATGACTGAGTAGCTTACAGAATCAGGCGATTAAACCATAGGAGTCGAAAATCTAATGCTCCATGTAATTTATATTTATAAATAAGCCTCTTAAGTTCGCTTTCCTTTAGTCGGTTAATCATTTTAAATGATCAATGGCATTATTTTTTTATTAAAAAAAAGCAGCCGAAGCTGCTTAAACGTTATCTATTTATTTAAGATTTATTTAATCGCAATGCATTGATCACGACAGATAAAGAACTTAAGGACATCGCAATGGCAGCAATCATGGGCGTAAGCAATAAACCTATAAGGGGGTAAAAAATTCCCGCTGCGACTGGCACGCCTAAACCATTATAGAGAAATGAGAATGCAAGGTTTTGCTTCATATTTTTAACACCAAGTTTTGCCATGTGAATCGCATCTGCCACACCACGCACATCACCTTTTACCAACGTGATTTGTGCAGTCTGTTTGGCAATGTCAGTGCCATTACCCATAGCAATCCCGATATTGGCTTGGGCTAATGCAGGCGCATCATTAATTCCATCTCCTGCCATAGCAACCACTTTAGCTTCGGCTTGGAATTTTTTTACAAGCTCTAATTTATCTTGTGGTGTGCAATTGGCAAAGACCTGTTGAATCCCCAAGGTTTCAGAAACGACGGTCGCATTTTGCTCATGATCACCTGTTGCCATGACCACTTCCACACCATCATCTAACAATTGGCGAATCACTGCTTTTGCATTTTGTTTGATCGCGTCATGGATTGAGATATAGGCTAAAACTTGCTGATCATTTGCAATAAAACTCATCACATTGCCTTGACGGCGTTGTTGGTCAAGTTGCTGTATGAGTGATTTATTTAGGGATAACCCCATATTTTCAATGAGTTTCTGACTTCCCACATATAACCATTGACCATCAACTTTAGCCTTCACACCAAAACCAGAAACATCTTCAAAGTCTTGAGTAGTTAGTAACTGATCCTCAGGTACAAGTCTTGATAGTGTCTTGGCAATCGGATGACTCGAATGTTGCTCAATGGAAGCAATCCAAGTTTCAACTTGATTCTGTTGAACTTGATCTGTGAGCAACTTGATCTCTTTTAGACTCGGTTTACCCTCGGTCAATGTCCCCGTTTTATCAATGATCAAGGTATTTACTTTACTCAAAACTTCAATCGCTTCAGCATCTTTAAATAAAACCCCTTTTTGCGCTGCTCGTCCTGTGGTCGCCATGACAGACATTGGTGTAGCTAAACCTAAGGCACAAGGACAGGCAATGATCAATACAGCTACAGCACACATCAATGCCAAATCAAACTGAGCCTGCCCAAAGACCATCCAAGCAACAAAGGTTAAAACACTAATAATAAGCACAGTGATGACGAAGTATTTAGCAACCACATCCGCCATTCGCTGCAAAGGTGCTTTTGAACGTTGTGCATCTGCGACGGTCTGAATCATTTTGGCTAGTGTAGTGTTTGGACCAATAGCCGTGGTTCGTATTTGAATACTGCCCTGTTGGTTCACCGTTCCACCAATCACTGGATCGTTAAGCATTTTCTTAACAGGAAGTGGCTCACCTGTCATCATTGATTCGTCAATGTGGGTTTGTCCCTCAACCACGATTCCATCCAATGGAATCTGTTCACCTGACGCAATCAGTAAAATATCACCTTGATGAATCTGATCAATATTGACTTGAATGGTTCGACCATTTTCAATTCGTTTGGCTGTACTCGGTTGAAGTTTAAGCAAGGCTTTTAAAGAGTCTGCTGTTTTGGCACGCGCTTTCAGCTCCATGATTTGTCCAAGCAAACTTAATGACACAATCATACATGCAGCTTCAAAATAGACTGCGACACCATGTCCTGTTTTTGCTTCCATCGGAATCAGAGATGGGAAAATGGTCGCCACTACACTGTAAATAAATGCAGCTAATATGCCGACACCGATCAAACTCCACATATTTAAATTGCGGGTTTTATATGAAGTAAAACAACGCTCAATAAATGGCTTACCTGCCCATAGCACCACTGGAATACTCAACACCAATTCAATCCACGGTTGAATATGCGGTGAGATAAAGGCATGAATATGTGAACCCATTGCCAAAACAAAAACCAGTAAAGTAAGTGGCAAGGTCATCCAAAACCGATGGCTAAAATCAACCAACTCAGGGTTTGGTCCATCATCTAAACTCGGTTGCATGGGTTCAAGTGCCATGCCACAAATCGGACATGTACCCGGCCCTTTTTGTACAATTTCAGGATCCATTGGACAAGTGAACATCACATCATCCATTCCTTCGGGCTGTGCTCGTTGATCCATCGGAATCAAATACGGTTCAGGATCATTTCTAAACTTGGATAAACAAGATGGGTGACAGAAATAATAGGTCTGATTTTGATAATCTGTCTTTAACTCTGTTGATGTTGAAACCGACATACCACAAACAGGATCAATTGCTGACTCTCCATCAGTAACTACATGCACGCCCCCATAGCAACCATTTGACAGAGCTGAAGTTGGTTTTGAAGGTTCAGTGCCACAGCACGAACTTTGAGTCTGCGCTGTCTTTTCAGACTTTTCAGACTTTTCAGACTTTTCAGCTATCGGCTGAATGATCTGATTCTGATTACTCTTACTACCACAACAGGAAGAACTTTGAGACTTTGTTAAATACTGCTCTGGATTGGCTACAAACTTTTCTAAACATTTTGGATTGCAAAAATAATAAGTCGTCCCTTGATATTCAACCTGTGGCTTTTCAGGATTGGTCACCGTCATACCACAGACAGGATCAATCGCTTTAAATGAGCATGATGGATCTAAACGTATAAGACTTTTAATTTTAGAAGCTTGTTCATACTTTTTAGATGATGAACAACATGATTGAATATTCTGAGTTGTTTCAGATTGATCCGAATGGTTGACATGCTCAAAAGGCATATTGTGCTCAAAAGGATTGCTACTTACTTTTTTATAGTCTATTTCATTAATATAGCTATTGGGCTGTAATTCAAACTTTTCTTTGCAAACAAGACCACAGAATAAATATTTCCTTTGACTCCAATGAATAAAATGTGGTGAATTCTCATCGACTTTCATCCCACATACGGGATCAATATCAATCACTTCCACAATCTGTTCAGATTGCGTCGTTTCTTGATCAGACTTTTTCGAACAGCATGAAGGTTTTTGTTGCTCAGTCATAACGATCACCTTTATTCATTTATCATTTGTGCTAGCATAAAGTCTGTACCTAAGTACAGAGTCAAGCCTTTTAGGAAATCAATAATGCTCACCATTGGAAAGCTTGCAAAACATTGTGATATGAATATAGAAACGATTCGCTACTATCAGCGAATTGGATTATTACGTGTTCCAAAATCAACGACGGCATATCGTTATTACAATGAGCAAGACATTGAAACTTTAAACTTTATTCAAAAAGCCAAAGATGCTGGACTACAACTGCGTGAAATCCAAGAATTACTCACTTTAGAACTTGATGACCGCGTTCAAGTCAGACAGGTCATTGAACAACGTCTAGCAAAAATTGATCAGCGTATTCAAGAATTACAATCTTTAAAATTACGTTTAGCCACTTGGCTGGATGAATGCAAAAGTAGCAGCGAAGATTGTTGTCCAATTCTGAAAGCTTTAAAAAATTCTGAATAAATCTACAACGTCGACTCAGTCAAAATCATAGAGAAACACATGTCCGCGAACCTAAATATATTGCGTAAAACATTAAGACAACAGCGTCGACGCGTGTCTATTTTTGAACAAAGACAATCTGAACAGAATATTTTAAAACTGATCATAAAATCTGTAGCGTTTAAGCATTCTCAAAACGTCGGTCTTTATCTTCATGCATTTGGCGAAATTCAAACGGATTTGATCATCAAAAAATGTTTTTCACTTGGGAAAAACGTCTACCTACCGATGATTTGCAACATGAATCAGAAACTTGTTTGGATTCGAGTATCACCCAAACAGTATTTAAATAGGCGATTTAGTCATCATCGGCTCGGCATGAAAGAACCGATAAAAGCGCGTGGTAACAATGTCAAAAAGCTTGATTTGCTCATCATGCCATTATTAGCATGTGATGCAAATGGTACACGTATGGGCATGGGTGGCGGTTATTATGATCGCACTTTAACACAAGCCAAATGCAAGCCGATTCGCTTAGGGCTAGCGCATAATTTTCAATATTTACCAGAACCGCTAATCCGTCGTCACTGGGATCAACCTCTGGATATTTTAATCACGCCATCAAAAACTTACCGTTTTAGACGAATTTAGAGTTAAATCATGAATTTTGCTTAGTATTTATACTTCATTTCTCATAAATTCAGCATAAATATCACATATAGCCCTTGTAATTTAAAAAATACCCATCACTATAAAAAAGTATGGCAACACCGTTGTCACTCATTAGGAGTGCTCATGACTGATATTATTATGAATGAAGAAAACTTAGAACTTCAGACCCCAAGCGTATTACCTCTATTAGCATTGCGTGATGTTGTTGTTTATCCACACATGCAAATTGCGCTATTTGTCGGCCGTGAAAAATCGATTAAAGCAGTTGATGTAGCTCGTAACGGTGACAATTTAGTATTTGTGGTGGCACAACAAGATTCTCTATCAGAAGAAATCGATCACGATAACCTGTACCAATACGGAACAGTTGCGAAGATTGTTCAAGTTGTAAATCATGAAAATGATGAAAACTGCATTAAAGTTTTAATCGAAGGTATTTATCGTTCAAAATTGGTCAATATCATCGAAAATGAAGGATATTTATCAGCTGAACATGCGCTTAGCCCAATGACGATCACGATTGATGAATCAACTCAATCTACCCGTCTTGAAGAGTTGCGTGTTCTGTTCTCACAATATGCAGAAGCAAAATTACGTAATGCTCGTGAATTGATTGCGGCAGCTGCGAAAATTGATGACTTATTACAATTGATGTTCTTCGTTGCTACACGTGTTCCATTGAACATTGATATTAAGCAAAAGTTCTTAGAACACGATCAATTCGAAGCACATTTACAAGAGCTCATGACCTACCTACTTCAACAGTCTGAAGAACAACAGATTGAGCAAGGTTTGCATGACAATGTAAAACGCCAAATGGAAAAGAATCAACGCGAATACTTCCTAAATGAAAAAATGAAGGTGATTCAGCGCGAACTTTCTGACATGAATGGCGGTGCTGAAGATGATGTTGCAGAGATTGAGCGTCGTTTAGCTGAAGCTGATTTACCTGAACATGTGCGTAAAAAAGCTGAAGCTGAATTCCGTAAACTCAAAGCCATGCAACCTGCTTCTAGTGAAGCGGCTGTGGTGCGTAACTACATCGAAGCGATTTTAGACACACCGTGGAATAAAGCGAGCAAAGTAAGTATTAACCTCAACAAAGCTCAAGATATTCTCGATACTGACCACTACGGTTTAGATGATGTCAAAGACCGCATCATTGAATATCTAGCAGTTCAATCACGTGTGAAGAAATTACGCGGTCCAATCTTGTGTTTAGTGGGTCCTCCTGGTGTAGGTAAAACCTCTCTGGGTGAATCTGTAGCGAAAGCAACAGGTCGTGAATTTGTTCGTATGGCACTGGGTGGTGTACGTGATGAAGCTGAGATTCGTGGTCACCGTCGTACTTATATTGGTGCGATGCCAGGTAAAATCGTGCAATCTTTAACAAAAGTTGGCGTAAAGAACCCGTTGTTCTTACTCGACGAAATTGACAAGATGGCACAGGACTACCGTGGCGACCCAGCTTCTGCACTCTTGGAAGTTTTAGATCCATCGCAAAATAGTAAGTTTAACGACCACTATTTAGACCTTGATCTTGACCTTTCGGAAGTCATGTTCATCTGTACTGCAAACAGCATGAATATTCCAGAAGCACTGCTCGATCGTATGGAAGTGATTCGTCTGCCGGGTTATACCGAAGATGAAAAAGTGAATATTGCTGATCGTTACCTTGTGCCTAAAGCCATTAAGAATAATGGTCTACGTGCCAATGAATTGACTGTTCATGAAGAAGCGATTCGTGACATTGTACAGCGTTATACACGTGAAGCAGGTGTTCGTAGTCTTGAACGTGAAGTCTCTAAAATTGCACGTAAAGTCGTGAAAGAAGCAGTCAGCAAGAAAGCCAAGAATCTTCAAGTCACAGTTGATTCAAGCAATCTGCCTGATTACTTAGGCCCACACAAGTTTGACTTCGGTATGGCTGAAGAAGAGGCTCAAGTTGGTCGTGTGAATGGTCTGGCTTGGACATCTGTGGGCGGTGAATTACTGACGATTGAAGTTGCTGCAGTGAAAGGTAAAGGTAAATTCATTACGACGGGTTCTCTCGGCGATGTGATGAAAGAATCGATTACCACCGCAATGACTGTTGTACGTACGCGTGCAGATGAACTGGGGATCGAAGCTTCTCGTTTTGAAGAAACGGATGTTCATGTGCATTTACCTGAAGGTGCAACACCAAAAGATGGCCCATCTGCAGGTTTAGCTCTGACATTAGCGCTTGTTTCTGCGTTTACAGGTATTGCAATTCGTCCTGACATCGCGATGACAGGTGAAACCAGTCTAGGTGGCCGTGCAATGCGTATTGGTGGTTTAAAAGAAAAACTGCTTGCTGCACATCGCGGTGGCGTGAAACTTGTGTTCATTCCACAAGACAATGTCCGTGATTTGGCTGAAATTCCAGAAAACGTTAAGGAAGGTTTAGAAATCAAAGCCGTAAAATCAATTGATGAGATTTTACCTTTAAGCTTAGTTTCAATGCCAAAACCATTGGTTAAAACGCCGATTGTTAAAGCGGTAGATGAAGCTAAAGCTGCACGTCATTAAGTCACTCAGCTTGAAAATTCTGATAAAAAAATGAGAGCTACGGCTCTCATTTTTTTGTCTAAAAATTGATAGAGTTACTACATCATAATCAGTATTGAAATTATGCCAAATAACCTCATATATGAAATATGTGAGACATTCGCTTGCTTGAATAGGTTTTCAAACACAAATCTGTGTCTCCAGACGGATTTGTGTTTAGACGCAGTCATACTACCCTTTGTGACTGCGTTTTTTTATCCGAAAGAACTTAAAATATGTCAAAGTTCTAACCATTTGAATGTATTACATGACGTGTCGTTAATGACAATTAGTTTTAGAGTAGGCGACGCTATTGAATGTTCAAAATCGTGAACACAACACCATCAATCACATATTTCATTTTTTGTAAGTTTAAAGTTTCGACTGTGTCATTTTTAGTGTGATAGTTTTTATTTCGAAAAAATGCCGTATCGGTGATCATAATCGCAGGAATTCCCGCATTCCAATAATTCAAATGATCTGAAAAATCAACACCAGTCACGAATGATGGGGCAACCAGTCTTTGACAATCCAAACGTTTCATTTGCTTCATTGCAGCGCAATACGCACTTCCCAAGCGATTCGAATCAAAATTACTCACAGCACCAATAAAATTACCATGTGCAGGATAAAAGAGTTTTAATCCCACAGGATATTCTTGAATATTACGCTGATCAAAGTATCCAATCATTTCCAATATAAAAACTCCAGCAATGCGGTCTTTATATTTTTCTATCGCCTTCGCATGAACTGCGCTGCCCATCTGTTCAGTTCTAAAGTATGGCGGCTCTTCTAAGGTATAAAATACAAATTCAACATTATGTTTTAAATGTTTTTTCTCTTTTGCCAAAATTCGAGCTGTTTCCAACACACCTGCCACACCTGAGGCATTGTCATCCGCACCATCAGTTTCACCATGAACATCATAATGTGCACCGACGATAAGATTCTTGGCAGCACCAACATTAAGTTCACATACCACATTTCGGTATCGATTGGATTCCACCTTATAATTTTGGAAATCGCATGGAATACCAAATTTCTGCATTTGACCCTGAATCCATGCCGATACACGGTTCAGTTCTTCAATTTCAGTATGATTTCTATATTTTGTTGGGCTAATGATTTGATTGAGATAAACCGATAAATTTTCAGTTTCAGCTTGCTGTCTAATTGAAGATAAATTTGCTAAAGAAAAACTACTCACGCAACATATTGCGCTGAAAAGTATTGTTTGGAAAATCGTTTTAAACATGTTGAACTAAACCATATTATTTTATTGTGACGTAGGGAATAATGAAGTTGATTTTTTTGATTATATTTTGAATATATTTAAAATAATCTGAGTACAATTTAGCACTTAATTTCACCAAATAGTGTAATTTTAATTCACTTTTATCTTCTTAAAAGCATCTTCAAAAGAATCCATCTGCCCTGACCTTAAATCAACGCTATAATAGTCTGAAGTCACCAGATTCTACGCTTATGAAAATTCGAATTTTGACCATTGGACAAAAAATGCCTGCTTGGGTACTCACAGGTTTTGAAGATTATTTCAAACGTATTCAGCCTTTTGTTCAAACTCAAATCATTGAACTGCCTATGGCAAAGCGTGGTAAGAATGATTCTGAGGCTGATATTTTAAAATACCGTCAGATTGAAGGTGACAGTATTTTAGGGGCAATGAAACAAAATGAAGTGCTGATTGCACTTGAAGTCGGCGGTAAAGAATTTAGTACTGAAAAACTTGCTGAAACCATGAAATCATGGATGCTTGAAGGCAACGATGTTGTCTTGGCGATTGGTGGGCCAGATGGTCATTCTGAAGCAGTACGTAAAGCAGCAGCATGGCATTGGTCTTTATCGAAACTGACACTACCTCACCCAATGGTGCGTGTGATGCTCATTGAACAACTGTATCGTGCAATGACGATCAATCATAATCACCCCTATCATCGTGCGGGTTAATATTCTAACTGTTTAATGAATACTTGAGTGAACTAGATATTTGAAACAAGCTGAGCATTAGAATCAGCTTAGGCTATTTAATCATTCTATTATTGCAACGCCACGTTGACCATAACTGTCTTTATCTCATCTCTAATTTTAGCGATGATCAAAATCTCCCAATGATTAGGCAAATCATCATGAATTTACAAACGCTTCCTGGATTATTTATTTCGCATGGCTCACCGATGTTAGCGATTAATCCTGAACAGGTTGGCCCAGCTTTAAATCGCTTAGGTTTAAACTTACCCAAGCCTGAAGCGATTATGGTGATGTCAGCACATTGGGAAAGCAACGCACTAGAAGTAAGTACAGCATCACGCCCAATGACTTGGCATGACTTTCGTGGCTTTCCTGAAGAGCTTTATGACATTCGTTATCCGGCACCTGGTCAACCAGAATTAGCAGAAGAGATCCTCAAGTTATTGGCAGATGCCCAGATTGCTGCACATGCAAATAATACGCGTCCACGCGATCATGGCGTATGGATGC
The DNA here is from genome assembly GCF_059515865.1 of Acinetobacter sp. CY73. Classification (NCBI taxonomy): domain Bacteria; kingdom Pseudomonadati; phylum Pseudomonadota; class Gammaproteobacteria; order Moraxellales; family Moraxellaceae; genus Acinetobacter; species Acinetobacter sp. CY73. Next base: position 77,789 of record NZ_JCAKMZ010000005.1, read on the forward strand.
CATTGTTACACATGTACCCTGAAGCTGATATTCCAGTGATTGAAATATCCCTTCCGATGAATATGAGTTCTGATGATATTTACAAGATTGGTAAAATATTAGCACTCCTGCGTGAACGTCAAATTTTACTTATTGGCTCAGGAAGTATTACGCATAATTTACGTGAACTATCATGGCACGGCGAAGATTCAAATGTTCCTGAATGGGCATTCACTTTTCGTAATTATGTCGTCAATAAACTGAGCCATAATGATTTTGATGCAGTGCTTGACTGGGAAAATATTCCATATATGGAACGCAACCATCCAACCATTGAGCACTTTGCCCCCTTATTTTTTGCAATGGGCACAGGTCATCGATTTAGCATTGTACATAGTAGCTTTACCATGGGCGCGTTAGGTATGGATGTTTATCGCTTTGATTAAATAACTTCCGAAAATTAAAGCTAAATGGTTAACCATTTCCATTTAGCTTTTTTTTCATAACAAAAGAATAAATCGTCTTAAAAAAACAATCAAAATTTATGTATTTACAAATGTTTGTTACTTGATACATATTGATACGGAAACTATTCAGTCTTTTCATTTTATTTTCAATAGTATCCGTTATGATGCACTCATTTATATTTATTGATACTTATCATAATGAAATTCAAATACTTAGCTATCGTACTGATTCCTTTAATGTTCGCAGCTTGCGAGTCTGCTGATATTAAGAAAGCTGGAGATGTAACAGTGTCTGTTTTACAACAACAAAATGCAGATAAAACATTGGCATCCTATGTATGGAGCACCACAACAGCTGATACACCAAAACCGATTGTATTGAATTTTTCAAATGAAGGTCGTTTAAGTATTTCGACCAGCTGTAATACGATGGGGTCTTCATGGACAGTTGAAAATAACCAGATTGTCACAGGCAATTTTATGTCAACGATGATGGCATGTCCTGATCATTACATGAAACAAGAAGAGATTGCATCGAGTTGGTTTGAAGATCGAAAAGTACCATTTGTATTAAACATGAACGATCCAAACAAACCGACTTTAACTCTGACAGATAAAAATGGTCAAACAGTTGTCCTTACGGGTCAAATGACACCTGAAGTCAAATATAGCTCTGCTGCTGAAACGATTTTCCTTGAAGTTTCTCCTGAAACTAAACAGTGCACTGGCGTTGCTCCACAAACTTGCTTACAAGTACGTGAGATCAAATATAGCGAACAAGGTGTAAAAACTCAGGTGGACAAAGACTGGAATCTTTTCTATGACAAAATCGAAGGATTTACACATACACCAAATGAGCGTCAAGTCATTCGTGTAAAACGTTTTGAGATTAAACATCCAGCTGCAGATCAATCTAAGTATGCTTATATTTATGACATGTCCGTTGAGCGTGAAGCAGTGAAAGGTTCACTTTAAGTTAAAATTTCTCATTAAAAAACCGAGACAATGTCTCGGTTTTTTATTTCAAGTCGATTTACAAATTAGTAAACGCCTTGAGCAAGCATGGCTTCAGCCACTTTTACGAAGCCTGCAATATTCGCACCATCAACGTAGTTCACAGTACCATCTTCTTGAGTACCGTATTTAACACAGTTACGGTGAATTTCTTTCATGATTGCATGTAAACGCTCATCTACTTCTTCGAACGTCCAACCCAAACGGATTGCATTTTGAGACATTTCAAGACCCGAAGTTGCAACACCACCTGCGTTTGAAGCTTTACCTGGTGCATAAAGAATTTTCGCTTCTACGAATTTCTCAACAGCAGCCAAAGTCGAAGGCATGTTTGCACCTTCAGCAACACAGATTGCACCATTTGCAAGAAGCTTGTCAGCGTCATCTGCATCTAACTCGTTTTGAGTTGCGCATGGTAATGCGATATCGCATTTGATACCCCAAGGACGTTGTCCTTCCAAGTATTCAAAACCGTGCTTAGACGCAAACTCTGAGATACGACCACGTTTAACGTTTTTAAGTTCCATCACTTCACGTAGAAGCTCTTCAGTTAAACCGTCTTTGATGTAAACAGTACCTGCAGAGTCAGAAAGTGAAACCACTTTTGCACCTAAATATATCGCTTTTTCAGCAGCATACTGTGCTACGTTACCAGAACCTGAAATCGTTACGACTTTATCTTTGAAGCTATCGCCACGAGTCTTGAGCATTTCCTCAGCGAAATACACCGTACCGAAACCCGTTGCTTCAGGACGAGCCAATGAGCCACCAAAAGTTAAGCCTTTACCCGTGAATACACACGATGTGTCATTGCTTAACTTCTTCATCATACCCGCCATGTAGCCTACTTCACGACCACCCACACCAATATCACCCGCAGGAATATCTGTGTTTGAACCTAAATGACGATATAACTCGATCATTAACGCTTGGCAGAAACGCATAATTTCGCCTTCAGATTTACCCTTAGGGTCAAAATCTGAACCGCCTTTACCACCACCCATAGGCAATGTCGTTAATGCATTCTTAAAGGTTTGTTCAAAACCTAAGAATTTTAAAATTGAAAGGTTCACTGATGGGTGGAAACGCATACCACCTTTGAATGGACCGATTGCAGAGTTATATTGAACTCGGAATGCGCGGTTTACGTGTGTTTGTCCTTGGTCATCAACCCAAGAAACACGAAATTGGATCGCTCGTTCTGGCTCCACTAAACGTTCAAGTAATCCGTGCTCAGCATATCTTGGATTCTTTTCGATAAAAGGCCATAAGCTCATCATCACTTCTTCTACAGCTTGTAGAAATTCAGGTTGATTCGCATCACGTGTTTTAACGTAGTTTAGGAAGTCGTTAAGGCTGTTATATTTCAACGCTTAATCCTCAGCAGAAAGGTGGATCAAAATTGGTCAAAATTTCAAAATATTGATAAGTTTTGGCGCAAAGTATTAAATATCTTTTGAAGTCAATCTACAACACTTTTTCATTAATATTTTAAATTAATTATTTAATCAATGATTTAAATATAGTAAAGATAATTTTTTATTATGAATCACCCAATATTTTCTTATAAGAAAAATGTATTTATTGTGCTAAAAGTGCGCTTTTTGAGCCCTATATCAGCGCATCCTTTTCCACCTCTTTTCATGGTAAAATTTTAACTTGCTCAGCTATATATCGGCATCGCTCTTTAATCTTCCAAATTAAGCCTTACATGAACGTAAAAATCTCTCTGATACAACAAATTGATGCTTTTCTTCCGCAAACTCAATGTGGATTGTGCGGGCATCGTGATGGTTGCCTTCCTTATGCCAAAGCAATTGCTGAGGGTGAGGAAGCCAACAAATGTGTCCCTGGTGGTCAACCTGTCGCTGATCAAATCGCAGCTTTGCTCGATCGTCCGACACTTAAAGCAGAAGAAAGTGTTTGGCCGATTCAAGCGGATTTACGTCCTCAGCGTATGAAGGCCATCATTAGAGAAGATGAATGTATCGGCTGTACCAAATGTATTAGTGCCTGCCCTGTGGATGCCATTATTGGTTCAGGTAAACTTATGCACACCATTTTGACTGACCTGTGTACGGGCTGTGAGCTGTGTATTCCGCCTTGTCCTGTTGATTGTATTGATCTGGTTGAAGATCAAAGTGAATTACCAAATGACACTAAGCGCATGGAAGAACAAACTGATCTGAGACGACGCTATTACTCACATATTCAACGTGAAGAAAAAAGACGGATCAACCGTAAAGGTCCTGTGGTTCGGGCCGACATTGATACTGAACTTTTTGCTCAATTTTCAGCACAATCTATCCATGTTCCCTCTATAGAAATTGTGGAGAAAGCGTCACAGGTTTCAGCACCACTTGATGTGAAGAATACATTAGCACTTGCAAAATTACGTACACAAATTAAAAAACTAGAAAAACAACTCAGTGTTCGTGATGATTTAAAGAAAAGAGAGCTTTTAGCACAATTAACTCAACAACTTGAAGCTTTGCAGGATGCTTAAGATGACTGTAAAGAATATGACCAAAAAACAAATTCAAACTTTTTTTGAACGATTGCGTGAACAACGTCCAGAACCTAAAACCGAGTTAAACTATTCAAGCCCTTTTGAGTTACTGGTTGCTGTAACGCTTTCAGCTCAAGCGACAGATGTCAGCGTCAATAAAGCCACCGATAAACTTTTTCCAGTCGCCAATACGCCAGAAGCGATATATGCCCTCGGTGTTGATGGCTTAAAGTCATACATCAAGACCATCGGGCTTTATAACTCTAAAGCTGAGAACGTCATTAAAGCTTGCCAGATGCTCATAGAAAAGCACAACAGCGTTGTTCCAAACAATAGAGCTGATCTAGAGGCTTTGCCTGGTGTCGGTCGTAAAACGGCAAATGTGGTACTCAATACAGCATTTGGACAACCGACTATGGCGGTTGATACCCATATCTTCCGTTTGGGTAATCGTACAGGTCTTGCCGTGGGTAAAAATGTACTCGAAGTTGAACAACGTTTGGTTAAAGTGATCCCCAAAGAATTTATCGTTGATTCTCATCATTGGCTTATTCTGCATGGTCGATATTGTTGTATTGCTCGTAAACCTAAATGCGATGAGTGTATTGTGTCAGATGTCTGCAACTGGCCAGACCGTTTCGATTTCGGTGCGGCTAGACCCATTAAAATCAAAACTATTCAAAGCTAAAATGAAAGATGAAGAAAGATACCTATATAGGTATCTTTCTTCATGCCGATATATAAAAAAGCCTATACATAAACAAAAGCGATCTTTTTGAAAATGCTACCTGTGTTGATGTAAAGCTAAACGACCTACGGCTTGTTTTTATCTTTCAGTTTTGGATGTAGTTGGACTTCGGGTTTATTATGTTTCATCTCTGCTTTTCGTTCTGCTTCTGCTTTACGCAAGAGTCTAAGGCTAATGAAAACCAAATAACACATCACCGCAAGAGTACAAATAAGAAGTAGTACCACACCAACTTTGAGCAAAGCCCTTACTCCAAACCATAAAAAAGAGCCCTAATATGACTTAGGACTCTTTTAATGTCAAAATTCTAATTTTGAATTATTTTGACTGATCTAGAATCGCAAACAAATCTGTTTGAACTTCATCAATTGGACGTAGACCATTCAATTTGTCATACGTCGGTGCATTTTCACCAGAGGCTGCACGACCTTGGTAGAAACCAACCAGTTGCTCAGTTTCTGTGTGATATGAACCTAAACGTTTACGAATCGTTGCTTCTAAGTCATCTGGACGTTGAACTAGGTCTTCACCCGTTTCATCATCTTTACCTTCCACTTTGGGTGGATTGTAAACGATATGATAGACACGACCAGACGCTGGATGTTGACGACGACCAGATAAACGTTGAACGATTTCTTCATCAGGCACATCAATTTCGATCACATGATCAATCGTAATACCTTCGTTTTCCAAAGCTTCAGCTTGAGGAATCGTACGCGGGAAACCATCAAAAATACAACCATTCACACAATCAGGCTGTGCAATGCGTTCTTTTACAAGACCAATGATCAGTTCATCTGATACTAGACCACCATTGTCCATCACGCTTTTAGCTTGAAGACCGAGTTCAGTTCCTTCACGAATCGCAGCACGGAGCATATCACCGGTTGAAATTTGTGGGACATTGTAGCGCTTACAGATCAACTGAGCTTGCGTGCCTTTACCTGCTCCAGGAGGTCCGAGTAATATAATGCGCATAAATAAACATCCTCATTTTAACAATATGTATGACACTTGCTTTTACAGAACCCAAAATCTGTAAAAATCTAGCATCTAATTATAAGAAAGCCACAAACAAATGTATTAAGCCAGCGAAAAATCCGGTTACCCCACCAAGTACAATCAATATCCATTCGTCTTCCTGAAATGCAGGACGTAATAGATTTTGAAACTCTTTCGGTGTTAACTCGCGAATACGATCTCTAAACATTTGATAGATTTTCTGTGCACGGCTCGCATTGAACGCAGGGTCGCATACAGGCACCATCGTAATTTCAATTGAACGATCGATCAAGTCTGTCTTGAGTTTTGCATACTCTTTTGGACCTAAAGATAGCTGTAATGAAGTCCGAACCAATGGTGTTTCCATAATTTCATTAATATGACGTTTTACAATACGACGAGTTTTTTCCTTTTTACTGCCATACATCATTTCGGTCATAATCGATTTTAAAGTGATTAAATCTTCAGTCACTACTTTTGCAAATACATCTGAAACTTCTTCTTGACGTTTCATAAATGCACCTTGAATATTATAAGTCCCAATTCGCGGAATGACAGGCTTAATCCAAGGAAATTTTCGATCTTTCGTCAACTCAAAAAATTGAGGATAACGAATAAAATGCGGCTCAACCGGATTGAATACCATCCAAATGGCGATCCAGTTGGTTAAGAAACCCCAAATTGCAGCCCAAATCGGAACAGTCCAGTGCCAAGGCACCACAAACCATACGATCATTTGGAAAACACCGAAGAACATACCAATTAACGCACTGATATGCCAAATAAAATTAATTTCTTTTTGACCGACTTTCAGGAACATGTTCACCATCAGTTGGCGATCACCTTCCATTTGGCTCACCACCATCTCACGCATATTGACTAATGATTCAACATTCATGGTCAATTCAGTCACTAACTGTCTTAAGACTGCGGGTAGCTGTTTGTGTGCTTGTGCATAAATACGGCGCTTAATCGAATAAGGTAAGTTTTCCCAGAGCACAGCATTGCGATCCATCATCACTTCATCGATCAGATGTTCAAGTTCAAAGCCGACTTGCTCTCCGATAATGCGTGCCATATCTTCTGGATCCATGGCTTGTAAAAATTCTTGCAATGAACCCAGTTTAGATAAAGTATTATCGGTAATAATGCCTGAAATACGTCCAGCTTTACGCGGTACAATCCCTTGCCAACCCACTGGAAGTGGACCAATGTGGAAGCCCCAAAATTTGATTGGATAGAACACCATTTTGAGTGCCATCCACACGTGTGCCCAAGTAACAAGTGCTGTTACTGGAATAATACTGAGCACAGCATAAAAATCTGGTCGATTTAAGAAGGCTTGCCACAAATCACTTACATATTCAAACATTCATGACTCTCATATTGAATTCTATGTGCGGTCAAATAAACTGTATAGAAGCATAATATCTTCTAAAATCCCATACTTAAGGTGTAGGCAAATTGTATTTCAGGCTTGGTTTCACGTACAACACGATTACCATCCTTTAACTCTTCTCCAGCTGTAACACCCACACTAATCGTACTAATCCGCTCTTTATTTAAGAGTACATAGGATAAATCTACGCCACCGCCTAACTGCAACTCATCAGATCCATTGATTGGTACACTTCTTAAATGACCTGCAAATGCACCCAAGTAAAAACCATTTGCATCTTTACCATTTAAAACAACCGGATATCTAAATCCAATCTGTCCACCAATTTCATGATCATCATTGGTAAATGCGCCTACTTTTGCATAAGCGATACCATAAGGATTCGCCCATTCACCATTTACATGTGCGAGTTTTTGAGTGATTCCAGCGCCCACATTGAGTGTAGAGATTTGTTCCGACTTTATCTTTGCTGGAGGTAAATATTCAGAAATATCTGCATGAGCAACATTCCAAATTGTACCGAGAAAAACTAAAGGAAAGATATTTCTCATTATTTTCTCCATTGTCTCATCTAGAGATCAATTTTTTTATTTATCCTTAATTTTTTGACTTTAACAGATTAATTTTCGATCTTATATACAAATCAAATGAAATTTAATGTCGCTATGGTCAAGATTTCGCATAATTCATCCCTCTCAGAATGCATTATTTTTTTTAAAATCGATCGTATTCTAAGGTAACATACGTGCACCAACAAAACCCTAAACCGTGATTAAGTCGACGTCATATGAAACATCAGTTTCCTTTAAAAAATGTTCAACAAGAAAAACGTATATTTCGTAGTCGAATATTTTTCGCGATGGGTGTTGTCATCTTTTTTTTAATGCTTCTATTAGTTCGTTATGCCTATTTGCAAATTATACATCATGAAGAATTCAAACTGGCATCTGATAATAACCGCATTCGTTTACAACCGATTAGTCCTGCCCGTGGTTATATTTATGATCGTAATGGCGTTTTACTCGCAGATAACTATCCTGTTTTTACAGCGACCTTAAGTAAAGCCGATGTTCAAGATATTGATGCTACCATTGCACGCTTGAAGCCTATTATTAGTCTGACCGATGAAGATATTGAGCGTTTTAACAACCGTGTAAAAACGGCTAAAAAGACAGAACGCGTTACCATTAAATTAAATTTGACTGAGACTGATATTGCACGTTTTAGTGAGATTAAATTCCAGTTTCCGGGCGTAGCCATTGAAACGCAAATGACCCGTTATTACCCACATGGTGAATTATTTGCGCATGTGATTGGGTATGTGGGTCGTATTAACGATAAAGAACTCAAGGAAATTGATAAAGATGCTTATGCAGGCACCAATCTGATTGGAAAAATTGGTGTTGAAAAATTTTATGAAGATTTACTGCATGGTGCGCCGGGTTTTGAGTCAATTGAAACAGATGCTTTTGGTAATGTGCTGCGTAAATTAGGTAAAAAAGAATCCATTCGCGGTAACGATCTATATCTGTCGCTTGATTATGGTCTACAACAAGTTGCATCAGAACAACTCATCGGTAAGCGTGGCGCCATTGTAGCGATGGACCCGAATACGGGTGAAATCTTAGCTCTTGTGTCGAGTCCAAGTTTTAACCCAAACCTGTTTGTCACAGGCATCAGTACAGCTGATTATAGTGCGTTACGCGATAATATTGATCAGCCATTATATAATCGTGCTGTTCAAGGTTCCTACCCACCAGGTTCAACCATTAAACCGATGTTTGGTTTAGGGGGAATCCATTATGGTGTGGTGGATTGGCATACCACCATTTCTGACCCTGGATACTTCACTTTACCCGGTGATAGTCACCGTTTCCGTGACCATAAAAAATCAGGTCATGGCTCAGTCAATATGCATAAAGCTCAAGTGGTGTCTTGCGATACTTATTTTTACATTCTCTCTTTCCAAATGGGGATTGAGAAGATGAATAGTTGGATGCGTCAGTTTGGCTTTGGTGAGAAAACCGGGGTGGATTTACCCAGTGAAAGTACAGGACTTTACCCTAGTCCTGAATGGAAAATGCGTACACGAAAAACCAAATGGTTACGCGGTGAAACTATTTCGGTGAGTATCGGACAAGGGGCTTTTACCTCCACGCCACTTCAACTTGCTATGGCGACTGCAATTACGTCCAATCAAGGGGCTCATGTTACCCCGCATGTTCTGCGTGAATCTAAAGGCGCTAAAGCACATAAAGTCCATAATGCACCCAACGGCAAAATTCAGTTCAATGGTCAACCTGAAGACTGGATCAAAATGCGTGAAGCGATGGTCGATGTCATCCAATCTGGAACAGGAAAAGCCATTCGTGGAGGCTTGCAGTATCAAATCGCAGGGAAAACAGGAACGGCTCAGGTGAAAAGTATTGCTCAAGGGAAACGCTATAACGAAGCAATTTTAACGGATCGCCAGCTCGATCATGGTTTGTTTGTCGGTTTTGCCCCTGCTGAAAAGCCTGAAATTGCTGTTGCCATCATCGTTGAAAACGGTCGTGGTGGTAGTGCTACGCCAATTGCACGTCCGATTATGGACTACTGGTTACTCACGCGTAAGCGTAATCCGATTCAACCACCACAACATCAAATCAGTGGTGGCTTGATGACCGCTGGAATTAAACCAGGCGATTTACCAAGTGGCGATAACACGATGTCTGCGAACGTTAATCCTTCTTCAACCCCACAATCTACTCAAACTACAACTGCATTGGCAACTGCAACGGCAACATCACAACCAGCTTTAGGTCAAAACACCGCTGCTAGACAGCCTTCTGCTCCAACTCAAATGATCACTCCACCATCAGCTACAGGAAATTAAGATGAAAAATCAATTACGTATTATTGGTGGTGAATTAAAACGTCGCGTCTTACCTTTTGCAGATATTGAAAATTTAAGACCAACGCCTGATCGTGTTCGTGAAACGTTGTTCAATTGGCTGATGTGGGACGTTCAAAATGCTGAAGTTTTAGATTTATGTACGGGTTCAGGTGCGCTTAGTTTCGAAGCATTATCACGTGGTGCTGCAAATGTCACCATGATTGAACCTAACGCTATACAAGCTAAATTTTTAAAAGATAATCTGAAACTTTTGAAAATTGAAAACTGTAAATTGCATGTCACAACAGCACAACAAGCGATCAGAAGTTTGCCAGCTGACCATTTTGAGTTGGTATTTCTAGATCCACCCTATCGCTTAAATCTTTGGCAAGAACTTGCAGCCAATACTGATCCTTTAATTAAAAATAATGGATTTATCTATGTTGAAGCGGATTGCCCACTGAATCAATTGGAATTACCAAATAGTTGGTCTTTGATCAAAGAAACGAAAGCGGGTGTTGTTCGTGCAGGATTATATAAAAAGTCTACTTATTAAACTCAAATTACAGTTAAAAAATGGGATAACGTTATCCCATTTTTGTTTCGGTTAAAATATTAGCGTGGTCGAGGGTGATCTGATCGTGGACGTTCACGATCCCAGTCAGCTCGTTGATCTCGCTGTTTATTCCAATCACCACGTTTTTGATTCTGCCAATCTTGACGTTTATGATCACGATCATAGCGTTTATCTTGATCATATCGTTCGTTATTACGATTTGGATGATCATCAAAAGGGGCTACAACACACCCGGTCAATGAAGTTATCAGTACAGTCAGTGCTATTGTCTTTTTCATGGTTCAGCTCCGCAACTCTTTTCTAAGCTCAATGTAGTGACTAAAAATGGAGTGAAGCTGTAGAAAATGTTGAATCATGTTTATAACTGTTCATGTTCAATTCATATTTGATACTTAGATTCTCAAATGAAGTGCAACAGAGATTAAATTATTGAAAGGAGGCAAGATGAGCTAGTATTTTGCTTCCAGACCGACCAAAGTCAAAGTTGCATCATGAACTATACTCATCTTACCCAAGAAGAAAGATATCCGATTTATACATTGTTAGATGAAAGGTTTTCTAAGCGTTATATTGCTTGGAGACTGAATCGTTCACCTTCCAACAATCCTAAAAGAATTCCTGATGACATATGGATACATGTCATCTCTTATCTTGAACTTCAATGGAATCCTGAAGAGATCGCTTCTCGTGTTTCAGTCAGTCTGCATTCAATTTATCGTTTGATACGGCAGGATAAAAATAAGGGCGGCACACTCTTTCATCACCTACGTTTCAGAAATCAAAGAAAGAGGAAATATGGCTCTTGCGAAACCCGTGGTCAGCTGGCTAATCGTAAAAGCATTCATGATAGACCTGTTGAGATTGAGCAGCGTAATTGTTTTGGTGATCTAGAGATAGATACGATTATTGGTAAGAATCATGAGCAATCATTGGTCTCGATTGTAGATCGAAAGACAACCTATTTGTGTTTGAAGAAGTGTAGCTCACGTAAGGCAGATAAAGTTTGCCAAACAACTATTCGTCTACTTAAGCCGCTTAAAGATCAGCTCAAGACGATTACCGCAGATCATGGTAAGGAGTTCAGCCTGCATGAGTATGCTGCTCAAGAATCAGAAATAGATTGGTACTTGGCTGATCCTTATAGCGCTTGGCAACCGAGGTACCAATCAAAATATAAACGGCTTATTCAGACAATACATTAGAAAAGGAAGTGACTTGGATCAGTATACGGATGAATACATTTCAAAAATCACTGACCGTATAAATCAACGTCCAAGAAAAAGACTCGGCTTTAAAAGTCCAAGTCAGGTATTATCCCAACAACATGGCGTTGCACTTCAAATGCTAATCTAAGACCTATAAAAAAACCTCCCAAAGGAGGTTTTTTTATTTAAATTATTTTAAGCAATGCCTTTGTCTTTTAAAACTTGTAGCATGGTTGAACCTAACTCTGCTGGACTACGTGTATATGCCATTCCTGCACGCTCAAAAGCTGCAAACTTCTCTTCAGCCGTTCCTTGACCACCAGAAATAATCGCACCCGCATGCCCCATACGTTTACCTTTAGGCGCAGTTACACCCGCAATATAACCCACAACAGGCTTCGTTACGTGAGACTTAATGTATTCAGCAGCTTCTTCTTCAGCAGTACCACCAATTTCACCAATCATGATGATTGCTTCAGTTTGTGGATCGTCTTGGAATAATTTTAAGCAATCAATTTGATTCATGCCTGGGATTGGATCACCACCAATACCAATACAAGTCGACTGACCTAAACCAAGTTTGGTTGTCTGCGCTACAGCTTCGTACGTCAAAGTCCCAGAACGAGAAATAATTCCGATTTTACCTGGCTGATGAATATGACCTGGCATGATCCCGATCTTACATTCACCTGGTGTAATAATACCTGGGCAGTTTGGTCCGATTAAGCGCGTACCATTACCATAGGTTTCGAGGTAACGTTTTGCTTTGAGCATGTCTAAGGTTGGCACGCCTTCAGTGATCACAACAATCAACTCAATACCGGAATCAACTGCCTCTACAATTGAATCTAAAACAAATGGAGCAGGTACATAGATCACAGATGCATCAGCACCAGTTTCTTTAACTGCTTCATTCATTGTGTTGAAAACAGGGAGATTAAGATGTTGTTGCCCACCTTTACCAGGGGTCACACCACCAACGACTTTTGTGCCGTAAGCTAAAGCTTGCTCAGAATGGAAAGTACCATTTTTACCTGTAAAGCCTTGTACCAATACTTTGGTGTCTTTATTAATTAATACGCTCATGATTGATACTCCTTACGCTTTCACTGCAGCAACAACTTTTTCTGCAGCATCAGCCAAGCCAGCAGCAGAAATTAATTTAAGACCTGATTCATCGAGTAATTTTGCACCGAGTTCCGCATTGTTCCCTTCTAAGCGAACAACGACAGGTACCGTTACATTGACTTCTTGAACCGCTGCAATGATGGCTTCAGCAATCATGTCACAACGTACAATCCCACCAAAAATATTGATCAGAATTGCTTCTACTGTGGTATCTGACAAAATAATTTTAAATGCTTCAATCACGCGATCCTTCGTTGCACCACCACCAACATCAAGGAAGTTTGCAGGCTGACCACCATACAATTTAATAATATCCATGGTTGCCATAGCAAGACCTGCGCCATTGACCATACAACCAATATTACCTTCTAAGGCAACATAGTTCAGATCAAACTCAGAGGCTTTAAGCTCGCGCTCATTCTCTTGAGACTTATCACGCATCGCGTTAATTTCAGGTAAACGATAGAGGGCATTTGAATCAATCCCTACTTTTGCATCTACACAAAGAATATCGCCATTCTCACGGACTGAAAGTGGGTTAATTTCAAATAATGCGAAATCATTTTCAATAAATGCTTGATAAGCCGCAGTCATTATTTTTACAAATTGGTTAATTTGCCCATCTTTCAAATTTAATTGAAATGCAACTTCACGTGCTTGGAAAGGTAGAAGTCCAACCAACGGATCGACTTCAACTTTGATAATTTTCTCAGGAGTTTCTTCTGCGACTTTTTCAATCTCAACACCACCTTCTGTGGATGCCATAAAAGTCACACGACGACTTGAACGATCAACAACCGCACCTAAGTACAATTCTCTTTCCACAGGATAAACATCTTCACAAATCAAAAGGCTGTTTACTGGCTGACCATTGGCATCGGTTTGATAGGTAACTAAGTTTGTACCAATTATTGAATTTGCATAATCAGCAACTTCTTGTTTAGATTTGGCAACTTTTACACCGCCTGCTTTACCACGGCCACCTGCGTGAACTTGTGCCTTCATGACAGCAAACTTACCGCCGAGCTGCTCAAAAGCTGCAACAGCTTCATCCGCATTGGTTGCAAGAATCCCTTCTTGAACTGGCATTCCATATTTTTTTAACAGCGATTTCGCTTGATATTCATGTAGATTCATTATTTTACCTTTGACTACTTTTCACGTTTTTATGGTTTACTAATACCTAAACATCCATCACGATAAGTATTAGCAATTATTTAATTTTCTATTATTAGTTTTAGATGATTATTCATACAAAAACAACCACCAAATGCAAAAAGAGCGGCCTAAGCCGCTCTTTTTAGATTATTTACGTTTACGCTGAATTGCGTGAATCGCACGTCCATCGACTGCTAGCGCAGCCTCATGAACCACTTCAGAGAATGTTGGGTGACCAAAAGTCATTAACTGTAAATCTTCAACAGAAGATACGAACTCGAGTGCGATCATACCTTGGTGAACGATGTCAGACGCAGCAGGTCCAATCACGTGCATACCCAATAAACGATCAGTTTTTGCATCAGCAACAAACTTCACGAAACCAGCATTTTCACCCGCAGCCATTGCACGACCATTTGCAGCAAAACCAAATTGACCAGTTTTCACTTCATGGCCTTTTTCAATTGCTTGCTGTTCTGTTAAACCTACCCACGCCGCTTCTGGGTGTGTGTAGATGACAGAAATGATGGTGTCATAGTTCACTTGTGCAGCATGACCGTGAATACGCTCAACTGCCATTACGCCTTCTTCCATTGCTTTATGTGCAAGCATTGGACCACGTACTAAGTCACCAATTGCATATACACCTTCAACAGAAGTTGCACACCAATCGTTTACTTCAACCAAACCGCGTTCAGTGAGTTTGATACCACAATCGTCTGCCAATAAACCTTCAGCATATGCACGACGACCTACACAAACGATCAATTTATCGAAAGTTTGCTCTTTGTCTTCGCCGCCTTGTGTGTACTTAACAGTAACTTCACGACCATTGACTTCAGTACCAGCAACTTTCGCGCCAACACGGATATCAAGACCTTGCTTCGTTAAAAGTTTTTGGTAGTCTTTAGCCAAAGCTTTATCAGCCATGGGTAAGAATGCATCCATTGCTTCAAATACAACAACTTCTGCACCCAAACGACGCCATACTGAACCAAGTTCAAGACCAATTACACCCGCACCGATTACGCCTAAACGCTTAGGAACTTCTTGGAATTCTAATGCGCCAGTTGAGTCAACAATGATGTCTTGATCTACAGGAGCAACAGGAATATTTACAGGTACAGAACCGGTCGCAAGAATCACGTATTTAGGTTCTAAAATTTGAGTTTCACCTTCGTGAGATACAAACTCAACTTTTTTACCCGCAAGTAATTTACCAGTCCCTTTTAACCACTCAATACCGTTACCTTTAAGCAGGCCATCGATACCCATAGTCAATTGGTCAACGATTTTGTCTTTACGCGCAAGAAGCTTTGCAAGATCAAACTTCACGTCACCGGTGGTAATACCATGATCATCTAAATGATGAACTGTATCTTCGTAACGATGAGAAGAATCAAGCAATGCTTTAGATGGGATACAACCCACGTTTAAGCATGTACCACCTAAAGATGGCTTGCCTTTATGAATACGTTTTTCGATACAAGCAACTTTAAAACCAAGTTGCGCAGCACGAATCGCAGCTTCGTATCCACCTGGTCCACCACCAATCACAACAAGATCAAACTGTTGAGACATATTAATCTCCAAGTGTAGATTTAGAGGATCGCCCTAAATCTACTTTTGTAATTTTATGAACTATGAATTAAAGATCAAGGATCAAACGAGCTGGCTCTTCTAGCAATTCTTTGATTGTTACAAGGAAACCGACTGCTTCTTTACCATCGATTAAACGATGGTCATAAGAAAGAGCCAAGTACATCATTGGAAGAATTTCTACTTGACCATTTACAGCCATTGGACGTTCTTGGATTTTATGCATACCCAAAATCGCAGTTTGTGGCGTGTTTAGAATCGGCGTAGAGAGTAAAGAACCGAACGTACCACCATTGGTAATCGTGAACGTACCGCCAGTCATATCTTCGATACCCAATTTACCGTCACGCGCTTTACCCGCATATGCACGAATACCGTTTTCAACTTCAGCATAGTTCATACGGTCTGTGTCACGAAGAACAGGAACCACTAAACCACGTTCGCTTGATACTGCAACACCGATGTCGTAGAAACCGTGATAAACGATATCTTCACCATCAATTGATGCATTAACCGCTGGGTAGCGTTTAAGCGCTTCAGTCGCAGCTTTAACAAAGAATGACATGAAGCCAAGACGTGCACCATGACGCTTTTCAAAAGCATCTTTGTATTGGTTACGCATATCCATGATTGGTTTCATGTTCACTTCGTTAAACGTCGTTAACATTGCAGTTTCTTGCGTTGCAGCAAGAAGACGTTCAGCAACACGTTTACGAAGACGAGTCATCGGAACACGTTTTTCAACACGTTCACCCACAGCAACACTCAAAGGCGCAGCTGGAGCAGCAGCTGGTTTAGCTTGATGATTCGCAACATCTTCTTTAGTGATACGACCACCACGACCAGTACCAGCAACATCGCTTGCAGCAACGCCAGACTCAGTCAATGCTTTACGCACAGCTGGCGCTTGATCAGCAACTTGAGCACGCTCAACTACAGGTGCAGCACCTGCTTCAGTGACCGCAGCAGCTTGTTCAACTTTCGCTTCTGATTGAACTGCTTGAGTTTGAGCAGCGCCAGATACAGCACCCTCTTCAAACTGAGCAATTACTTCATTAGAAAGAACAGTATCACCTTCGTTTTTAACGATAGATGCAATTGTACCGTCTGCAGGCGCAACAACTTCTAAAACAACTTTGTCAGTTTCGATATCACAGATCACTTCGTCACGTGATACAGCTTCACCTGGTTGTTTGTGCCAAGTTGCAATTGTTCCATCTGCAACTGACTCTGGAAATACCGGTGCTTTAATTTCGGTTGCCATTATTTAGAATCTCCTGATTGTTCAGCTACGATCGCCAATGCGTCATTTACGAGCTGAGCTTGTTGTTTTGCGTGCAAATAAGGTGAACCACAAGCTGGTGCAGCAGAAGCTTCACGACCTGCGTAACTAATTTGAATATGTTGACCAGACTTCATTACGCCTTCGTATAAACGAGGAGCAATAAATAACCACGCGCCTTGGTTCTTCGGTTCTTCTTGAGCCCATACCAATTCTTTCACATTTGGATATTGAGCAAGAACCTCAGCCAGACGAGCTTCAGGGTACGGATATAATTGTTCAACACGAACGATGGCAATGTTGTTCAATTCGTTTTCACGACGTTTTTCAAGTAAATCGTAATAAACCTTACCACCACAAAGCACTAAACGTGTTACATCAGACTTGTTGATGTTATCTACTTCATCAATCACAGTTTGGAATGAACCATTTGCTAATTCTTCTAAAGTTGAAGTAGCAAGTTTGTGACGAAGTAATGACTTCGGTGAAGTAACGATCATTGGCTTACGAATAGGACGCAGCGCTTGACGACGCATTGCATGGAATATCTGTGCAGGGGTAGTCGGTGTGATCACTTGCATGTTGTCTTCTGCGCAAAGCTGTAAGAAACGCTCTAAACGTGCTGAAGAATGCTCAGGACCTTGACCTTCGTAACCATGTGGAAGAAGCATTGTTAAACCACACACACGCTCCCATTTGGTTTCACCTGAAGCGATGAATTGATCAATCACAACCTGTGCACAGTTTGCGAAGTCACCGAATTGCGCTTCCCAAATAATCAAACTCTTAGGAAGAGTCGTCGCATAACCGTATTCAAATGCCAATACTGCCATTTCAGACAATAAAGAATCATAAATCGCAGTACGTGGTTGGTTTTCTTTAATATGGCACAGTGGAATATAAGTCGAACCGTCTACTTGGTTATGCAATTTTGCATGACGATGTGAGAATGTACCACGACCCACGTCTTCACCCGTCAAACGAACAAGGAAACCATCATCTAGAATGGTTGCATAAGCTAAAGTTTCTGCAGCACCCCAGTTCAGTGGCATTTCACCTGTTTGCATTTTCAGACGGTCATCAATCACTTTAGATACTTGACGCTGCATCACAAAGCCTTCAGGCAATTGACGCATTTTCGTACCAAGCTCTTTTAAGCGTTCGATTGGGAAAGATGTATCCCATTCATCTGTATAGTCGTGACCTAAATAAGGTGTCCAATCAACGAACATCTTCTTATTTGGCTCAAGTACAAGTGCATTTGCAACATGCTTACCTGCTTCCAAATCAGAACGATATTGTTCAACCATTGCATCAGCAGCAGCACGATCAAGAATACCTTGTTGAACCAATTGGTCCGCATAAAGTGTACGAGTGGTCGTTTTCTTGTTAATGACTTGATACATCATTGGCTGTGTTGCTGCTGGTTCATCCGCTTCGTTATGACCACGACGACGGTAGCAGAACATGTCAATCACGACATCTTTACGGAATGTATGACGGAAATCATGTGCCAATTGAGCAACAAACAATACAGACTCAGGATCATCACCATTTACATGGAAAATTGGTGCCTGAATCATTTTTGCAATGTCAGTACAGTATTCTGTAGAACGCGCATCACGTGGGTCAGACGTTGTGAAACCAACTTGGTTATTCACCACAATATGAACCGTACCACCTACCGTATAACCACGCGTTTGTGACATTTGGAAGGTTTCTTGGTTTACACCTTGACCTGCAAATGCTGCATCACCATGGACGATTAATGGTAATACATCATCACCACCAATATCTTTACGACGAACTTGACGCGCACGTACAGAACCTTCAACTACAGGCCCTACGATTTCTAAGTGTGATGGGTTAAATGCCAATGCCAAGTGAACTTCGCCACCTGATGTCATGACATTTGAAGAGAAACCTTGGTGATATTTAACATCACCAGAACCTTTTTTATGCAAGCTCTTACCTTCGAACTCACCAAAAAGATCTGCTGGGTTTTTACCCATGATGTTCACAAGAAGGTTCAGACGTCCACGGTGTGGCATACCGATCACAACTTCTTTACAACCTACTGAACCTGCACGTTGAATCACAGCATCAACCATAGGAATGAAAGATTCACCACCTTCCACACCAAAGCGTTTAGCACCAACGTATTTATTACCTAAGAATTTTTCAAGGCCTTCAGCTGCTGTTAAACGTTCTAAGACGTGTTTTTTCTGCTCAGCAGTGAAACCAAATTGACCTTTAGCGCCTTCAAGACGTTGCTGAATCCAACGTTTTTCTTTGGTATCAACAATGTGCATGTATTCAACACCAATTGAAGCACAGTATGTTGCTTCCATTGCTTGAATCATTTCACCTAAAGTTGCTTCTTCTTTACCGATTGCAAGATTACCAGTATTGAAAACTGTATCTAGATCAGATTGCGTTAAACCATGCGCATCTAATTCTAAATCATAGACATGCTCACGCTTCGCCAAACCCAGTGGATCTAATTTTGCTTTTTGATGACCACGGTTACGGTATGCTGCAATGAGTTGCAATACACCAATCTGACGACGCTCATGTTCAGAGCTAACAGCACTTTGAACAACAGGTTGAACACGATTTGAATTACGACCGAGTAATAGGAATTGCTCGCGTACGTTGCTGTGAGGCTGATCACCCTTTGGGAATTTACCGAAGTATTCTTGCCAATCAGCACCCACTGAATCTGGTGCTGTTAAATACTGTTCATAAAGTTCTTCAATATACGCTGCACTGTCAGCGGAAAGTTCAGTGTCAAGACGCAGAGCGTCAGCAACTTCTTGCATTTGTGGACCCATTTCCTATTGCAAAACATTACAGGGAGCTTTTTAAGCTCTCCCATGATTGATAATGCCAAATCGGTAAATTGACATTCACCCATCTGGCACACATGACCATGGGGCGTGAGTAGTATCAGAAATCATCCGATACAAACAGCGAGCCATAACACACTCAATCGCATTATGCCTCTATATACTCGACCTAAATCGAGCAATTTTTTTTGCAAATTGGCTTAGAAAAAACAAGTCTAAGTCTTGTGTTTACTAAGACAACTCTAATTTAACTCATAATTCGTAGTTTTTTACGTTGAAAAAACCTCAAAATGTTGAATAAATGTACATAATTGACTGGTTTTTTAGCAATTATAAACTGTTCAATTCTATCACAGCGTAAGATTACTATTGATTTAATTGACACATACTATTCATAAATTAGCGAAATACATTAAAAAAAATATGCGTTAATCTACAGAGCATTATCGCAAATTATTCAATTTTCACCATCGAATTAGACTAAAGACTAACACGTATTATACTAATTCAACATCACTGAGTTTCAACTAGAAATATATTAACATTTCCTCAATATAAATACAGACTCTAAACACTGAACTTAAAACACTTAAGCTTCTATTTTAGTCATTATTGAAGCTATTTCGATCAATCAAATTTTCAAATCAAATACCACCCTCAAATTTAACTCGATCTAAAAGATGAACAAAAAAAAGCACACCGAAGTGTGCTTTTTATCGAACTAAAGATTAACCGGCTTGATCTAAAAGCATATTACGGATGTGACCGATTGCTTTAGTTGGGTTTAAACCTTTAGGACAAACTGATACACAGTTCATGATTCCCTTACAACGGAACAATGAGAACGGATCATCTAAACGCGATAAACGATCTTGAGTGCCCGTATCACGCGAATCGATAATGAAACGATATGCATTCAACAAAGCTGAAGGGCCCAAGAATTTATCAGGGTTCCACCAGAATGATGGGCATGAAGTTGAACAACATGCGCAAAGAATACATTCATACAGACCATCTAAGTGTTCACGCTCTTCAGGAGACTGTAAACGTTCTTTCGGTGGCGCAGGCTGATTGTTGATTAGAAAGGGTTGAATCTTGTCATACTGATCGTAAAACTGATTCATATCCACAACTAAATCTTTGACCACTGGCAAACCTGGTAATGGACGAACAGTAATCACTTCAGGTAAATCGTTTAGGTTCCAAAGACACGCTAAACCATTTTTACCATTGATGTTTACACCATCAGAACCACAAATACCTTCGCGACATGAACGACGGAACGTTAAAGATTCGTCTTGTACTTTTAGTGCAAGAAGCGCATCAAGCAACATACGGTGCTTATCAGTCAACTCAAGCTTAAAAGTTTGCATGTACGGTGCTTTATCCTTATCAGGATCGTAGCGGTAGATATTAAATGTACGAGTACCTCTACTCATCTTACTTCTCCCAATTAGAACGTACGTGGTTTAGGTGGAATAGCTTGAACCGATAAAGGCTTATAGCGTACAGGCTTATACTCTAGACGGTTGTCTGAAGAGAACCATAATGTATGCTTCATCCACTCATCATCACGGCGACCGTAAGAATAAGTTGGGTGATCTGGTGGTAATTCAAAATCTACCACAGTATGCGCACCACGACATTCTTTACGCGCTGCAGCTGAAATCAAGGTCGCTTTAGCAACTTCATACAGGTTTTCAACTTCTAAAGCTTCTACACGCGCAGTGTTAAATACTTTAGATTTGTCTTTCAAAAGAATGTTACGGACACGTGGCTCGATCGCAAGGATTTCCTTCACACCCTTTTCAAGCAATTCAGTGGTACGGAATACACCTGCATGGTCTTGAACGATGTCACGAATCGCATCAGCAACATCTTGAGCATTTTCACCTTCAGTTGACTCATCCAATTTACGGATACGTGCAACAGTTTTCTCTAGCACAGTTGTAGGAAGAGGCTCATATTCATCACCGTGATGTTTAGTCACATATTCAATGATGTGTTGACCAGCAGCCTTACCAAATACAACAAGGTCAAGCAATGAGTTTGTACCTAAACGGTTTGCACCATGTACAGACACACAAGAACACTCACCAATTGCATAGAAGCCTTTCACTGGTTTAGTGAAGTTACGATCACCTGCATTATGTGAGTACACATCAGCATCTTTATCGTAATGAGCTTCAAAAGGAGTTGTTTCACGAGACTCAGGAACAACAACCTGACCATGAATGTTCGTTGGAATACCACCCATTTGGTAGTGAATCGTTGGAACAACTGGAATTGGTTCTTTGGTGATATCAACGTTCGCGAATTTCTTACCAATCTCAAATACAGATGGAAGACGCTTCATGATCGTTTCAGCACCTAAGTGCGTCATATCAAGCAAGATGTAATCTTTCTTCGGACCACAACCACGACCTTCTTTAATTTCTTGGTCCATAGAACGTGATACGAAGTCACGTGGAGCCAAGTCTTTAAGTGTCGGAGCATAGCGTTCCATAAATGGCTCGCCTGAATCGTTACGAAGGATTGCACCTTCACCACGACAGCCCTCAGTCAACAATACGCCTGCGCCAGCAACACCCGTTGGGTGGAACTGCCAGAATTCCATATCTTGCAATGGAATACCTGCACGAGCAGCCATACCAAGACCATCACCCGTGTTGATATAAGCATTTGTTGATGCACGGTAAACGCGACCAGCACCGCCAGTAGCGAATAATGTCGCTTTTGCTTGGAATACCGCAATTTTACCTGTTTCTTGGTCAATTGCAGTTACACCCAGTACATCACCAGCTTCGTTACGAATAAGATCAAGAGCGATCCATTCTACAAAGAATTGAGTACCCATCTTCACGTTGCTTTGATAAAGCGTATGAAGAAGTGCGTGACCAGTACGATCGGCAGCAGCACATGCACGTGGCACAGCTTTTTCACCGTAGTTCGCTGAGTGACCACCGAATGGACGTTGGTAAATAGTACCATCAGCATTACGGTCAAATGGCATACCCAAGTGTTCAAGTTCATATACAACTTGCGGCGCTTCACGCGTCATAAACTCAATCGCGTCTTGGTCACCTAACCAGTCCGAACCTTTTACTGTGTCATAGAAGTGGTAGTGCCAGTTATCTTCTTGCATATTACCAAGAGATGCACCAATACCACCTTGCGCCGCTACAGTGTGTGAACGTGTTGGGAATACTTTAGTCAATACCGCAACTTTCAAACCAGCTTGAGCAAGTTGGTAAGAAGCACGCATACCTGAACCACCACCACCAACGATGACAGCATCGAAAGTTTCGTGTGGAATATTTGTGTAATCTTCTTTAGGGTTTATAGCGCCCATGATTGTTTCCTATCAATTCGCCCAAAAAATCTGGATTGCCCAGATTGCATACGCCAATACAGCAATAATCACTGCTGAAGTTAGTACGATACGCAAACCATTTGCAGAAGGACCCATTTGACGAGTCGTCACGTAATCCGTGAAAACTTGCCACATACCGATCCATGCATGCGCAACAAGAGATAAGACTGACAATAAAGACATAATCTTCATTGGAGTTGTCATCATGAAGCCATACCATTGTTCGTAGCTAAATCCACTGTTACATAGAATCCAACCCAAAATAACAACAGTATAAACAGCCAAAACAACAGCACTTACACGTTGAATAAACCAATCGCGTGAACCTGAACCTGTAAAGCCTGTAGCACTTTTCATTAGAGTACGATCCATACAAATGCTGCAACGATACCGATTGCAGACAAGATTAATGCGATAGTAGATGCAAGACGACCACTCTCTAGCTCTTCAGCTACGCCGACGTCAGCAAGTAAATGCTTAACACCTGCAACGAAGTGGAAAATAAGGCCGGCTACAAATACCCATACGATAAAGCGCACAATGAAACCACTCATGACTTCTTGAACTTGCGCAAAACCTTCAGGAGAAGACAACGACTTGTCTAAAATCCATAAAAGTACCGGTACGAGTAAAAATACGATGACACCAGAAAGACGGTGTAGAATTGATGCAATAGCCACAGGGGATTTTAAGTTTACGTCTAAAACTTGACCCATGGACAAATTGACAGGTCTGTTGCTTTTCACAGCGGGCATCCTGTAAGTAAAAACTCCATCCGGAGTTTGTTGGAATTAGTTCGAAGGAAAGCTGGCCTAGCTAGGTAAGCGAGTACCTAATCATTTATACGACACGGAATTATAAAACGTGAGCCACTAAATTACAAACAACCCTTTACCCTACTTAAGTTAAAATATTTATTAATAAGAATCATTTACATTAACAACTTGCATTAAAAACCAAAATAAATTGCAAAATAAAAACATAAGCTTCTGTTTTTAAAAAATAAAGTTGGAATTTAGAGTGCGGTATAACGATATCTCTTTGAACTGCATGTGTATAGACTAAAGAACAATAACAAACTATATTGGTGCTACTAATAATTATTATTTTTATAAATATCAAAATCTTATAAGCAAATAAGCAATTTTAATTATTAAATCATCTTTATATTAGAAAAATGAATATACAGTTCTTTTAATTTATTTTTACTCTTAATTTCATGGCTTGATTTAAACCATTAGATTCCAAATTAAACAAGCTTAAATATGATTTGAATTCATTTCTTTAAACTCGCCTATTAATACTATTGCTATTAAAGCTTATAGATATCTTTAATTGCTTAGACAACACCCGTTCTAAGAAATTAAGATTTAAAGTGAAAAAAAATATTTCAATCATTTTATCTTTTTCAAAATTAAAAGGATCAATATTAAAATCAATAAATTAGCCTTATAAAAATTATTTTTATATAGACAAGATATGTATAAGAATAATGAGGAAACAGCATGAGAATGATTCAAAACGTCAAAATATACCCGTTAAAGCGGTTTTTTTTATGCACCTGTTAAGAAATTTGACTTATTATACTGCGGCACTAGTGAATGCACATATAACTGTAGTTTAACTGTCAAGTAGTACAGCAACTCCAGAAGGTCATTTTTATCCATAAGTATAATTGACTTTTTTTGGCTACTCACTAATCTTAAAGCAAATTTGAAACCGTCCACCCAAGGAAAATACTGAATTATTTCGGGGCGGATTATACATTCACCAGGACAGGAGATATATTGAATGTCTGAAGCAACTGGCAAAAAAGCCGTTTTACAGCTTGATGGCAAAGAAATTGACTTACCAATTTACAGCGGCACATTGGGCCCAGATGTAATTGACGTTAAAGATGTATTGGCCGCAGGTCACTTCACTTTTGATCCTGGTTTTATGGCTACTGCTGCGTGCGAGTCTAAAATCACATTCATTGATGGTGGTAAAGGTGTTCTCCTTCACCGTGGCTACCCTATCGATCAGTTAGCGACTAAAGCTGACTACTTAGAAACTTGCTACCTATTGTTAAATGGTGAGCTTCCAACAACTGAACAAAAAGCTGAATTTGACGCTAAAGTTCGCAACCACACTATGGTTCATGACCAAGTGAGCCGTTTCTACAATGGCTTCCGTCGTGATGCTCACCCTATGGCGATCATGGTGGGTGTTGTTGGTGCGTTATCTGCGTTCTATCACAACAACTTAGACATTGAAAACGTTGATCACCGTGAAATCACTGCGATCCGTTTAATTGCGAAGATTCCTACTTTAGCTGCTTGGAGCTACAAGTACACTGTTGGTCAACCATTTGTTTACCCACGTAATGACTTGAGCTACGCTGAAAACTTCTTGTACATGATGTTCGCTACTCCAGCGGATCGTGATTACAAAGTTGATCCAATTCTTGCAAAAGCAATGGACCGTATTTTCACGCTTCATGCTGACCACGAACAAAATGCTTCTACGTCTACTGTACGTTTAGCTGGTTCTACTGGTGCTAACCCGTATGCATGTATTGCTGCTGGTATCTCTGCACTTTGGGGTCCTGCTCACGGCGGCGCGAACGAAGCTGTTCTTAAGATGCTTGATGAAATTGGCACTGTAGACAACGTTGCTGGCTTCATGGAAAAAGTGAAAACTAAAGAAGTTAAACTGATGGGCTTCGGTCACCGAGTTTACAAAAACTTCGATCCACGTGCGAAAGTAATGAAAGAGACTTGTGACGAAGTGTTAAGTGCACTTGGCATCAATGATCCTCAATTGGCTTTGGCTATGGAACTTGAACGTATTGCTCTTTCTGACGAATACTTCATCAAACGTAACCTATACCCTAACGTAGACTTCTACTCAGGTATCATCCTTAAAGCGATTGGTATCCCAACAGAAATGTTTACTGTGATCTTTGCGCTTGCACGTACAGTTGGTTGGATCAGCCACTGGTTAGAAATGCACAGCGGTCCTTACAAGATCGGTCGTCCTCGTCAGCTTTACACTGGCGAAGTTCAACGCGACATCGTTCGTTAATTCGAACAGCGTTGATCGACACAAAAAACCACCCTTCTGGGTGGTTTTTTATTCAATTCACTTTTGAACTAGAATGGTTAGGATTAGATTGGTTTTAATAAGATAAATTAATACCGCCTATTCATTCTAGTTTTAATATCATACGTATGTAAGAAGTAAAAAAACCAAGTGCGGTTTCACTTGAGGTTTCAGCATCAATCTAATAAAAATTAAGAAGCTTGTGAATAGTGATCTAAGTCCATTTTGCTCAAACGACGTCTAAGCTCTTTCAATGACCAAGGCCAAGCAGCGAAGTTACGCCCATTCACATCGAGATAGTAACTCTTACAACCGCCTGCGTTAAATACAGTCGTTTTCAGATGCTTTTGAACCTGATGGTTATGCTTAGCAATAACATCCTTCTTGATCACAATTTTTTTAATGTTCTGTGACTTCATTTTGATTAAACCATCAATGATATAACCAATTTGAGCTTCTGCAATGCCAATAAAAGAATCATAAACCAAGATGTTCGGACCCAGAACCAAGAAAGCATTCGGTAGACCTTCTATACTCGTCCCAAGATAAGCTTCGGGAGATGAATCTTTCCATCGATCTGCAAGTAACTTACCTTCTACATCATAAACACGTTTACCAATCGGAGGATGTGAGACCTCAAAACCTGTTCCCCAAATGATGACATCAACTTCGTGACGTTCGCCATTTGCAGCAACAACAGTATTACCCTCTATTTCAACTAACCCATGAGGTATAAGACTGACATTTTCTTGTTGCAAAGCAGGATAATAGTTATTTGCAAACAATAAACGCTTGCAACCAATATCAAAATTAGGCGTTACATCTTTACGCAATTGATCATCTTTAATCTGTAATTTCAAAAGTTGACGGCTCAACACATTCACAGGCTTTAAGGTCTTAGGATTACGCAAACCAAAGTTAATACCGTTGAGTATTTGAGCAATACTGTTACGCCAAGCCTGCTGAATCACGGGGAAGCGTTTAATAATATTCTTCGCGGTATCGTTTAGATCCATATCTGCTTTAGGTAAGACCCAAGGCGCCGTTCTTTGAAACACGTACAATTCTTTGGCAAGTGGTTGTACTTGGGGTATAAATTGAATCGCTGAAGCACCTGTACCAATCACTGCAACACGTTTACCAGTTAGATCATAGTCATGATTCCAACGTGCAGAATGGAACATTTCCCCTTTAAAAGTTTCAATACCTTTTAACTTAGGCATTGAAGGCTCAGTAATTGGACCTGTAGTAAACATCACTGTTTTTGCTTGATATTGACCTTTGGATGTTTCTAAATTCCAAATGCCTTTGGCATCATCCCATTTTGCACTAATCAATTCATGATTAAATTTGATTTTTTTATTGAGATCAAATTTTGTAGCAACATCTTCCAAATAACTTAAAATTTCAGGCTGCTTAGCAAATAAATGACTCCACTGATGACTTGGCGCAAAAGAAAAAGAATAGAGCGCAGACGGCACATCACATCCGCACCCTGGATAGTTGTTATCACGCCATGTCCCGCCTACTCGATCTGCTTTCTCAAGTACCACGTAATCGTGATAACCGACTTGATTCATTTTATATGCTGCAGCGATACCTGATATACCTGCCCCAACAACAATGGTGTCGTAAATATGTGCACCTGAATCCTGATCAAATAAGGCAATATCTTCACTCTTTTGCTTATGAGTATTTGCCTGAGCTGAATCTTTTTGTTTTCGTAATTCTTTTTGCTTCTCTGAGTCTTTTTGCTTCTGTGAATCTTGCTGACTTTTTATATCAGCAAGAGTGTCTTGATCTTTTTTTAAAGTGCCCAACTCTGCATCTTCAACCACATGATTCTTTCCAGCGCTCTCAATACTGACATTAGCACTAGCCGTATCGACGACATTTACATCTGTTGCTTTTACAACGCCATTTGATTCAATTTGAGCGTCATTTGTATCCACTGGCTGTTTTTGAGCGACGACGATCTTTGATTTCACTGTTTTTTTATTTGGCATACTTGTTCTCTTATCAATTTACTGCAGAGCTTCACATTCAACATAGCTTGAGAGCTTCTTATTTGACGTATTTTTTAAATAATGGATATCCCATACCCAGTACCTTTGCATAGAGTGCGGGTGAAGCACGTTTCATGAGCCAAAAGAGTTTTGCATCGGGTTGTGGAATCGTATACAACTTTCCAGCGTCTAAATTATTCAGTGTTTTTTGTGCCACCTGATCACTGGTCACGAAGGCGTGATTCTGAAGCAAATTATCCGCTAAGCCTGAATATTTTGACGGTAAGCGACCATTTTTCATAATATTGGTGGGTACTAACGTGGGACAAAGCACATTGACACGAATATTATCTGGATAAAGTTCAGCTGATAATGTTTCTGAAAGCGCCAACACACTTGATTTAGTCACGTTATACGCCGTCATTTCAGGCGCTGCAGTATAGCCCGCCGCAGATGCAACATTAATAATTGCACCATAGCCTTGTTTCTTAAATTTTGGCACAAAATAATGACATCCGTGAATTACTCCCCACAGGTTGACATGCATACACCATTGCCAGTCCTCTAAAGACACTTCATCAAAACGACCACCTAACCCAACACCCGCGTTATTAATGACGAGTGATACAGGATGATTCAATAATTTTTCAGCCTGTTCCGAAAGTGACTGCACTTCTTCCTTGATTCCAACATCACACCTTATAGCAAAAGCTTTTTGACCAGTTTCAGATTGAATCAATTGCACAGTTTCTTCAGCAGCAGGTAAATTAATATCTGCACAAATAATGTGTCCACCTCGTTTTGCTAACTCCATAGCAAAACTTCGTCCGATTCCACTCCCTGCTCCAGTCACAACTGCATAAGCATTTTGACTCGGCTTCACTTTTTTTGAAAATAATCCCATCTTCAATCATCCATTTTTTATATTTATTGATTAACTACGTAGTGCTGGCGTGAACTCTTTCACAAGATATGGGGTTAACAAACCAGTTTCTGGATTAAGTAATTTCTCTTTGTAGTATTCAAGGAATTCAGACGTATCATGATCATTCGGATGAAAATCTGGACGTAAATAATCAAAGATATGTTTAATTGAACTACCATAAACACCATCTTTTAAACCAAAAATTAAACTAAAACTACGTGGAATATCCTTCCAATAGCTTAAACTCACCAAATTACTTGGCTTGCGATAGAACGGCACAATCGTTGAAGCAGCAGAGATAAGTACGAGAATCGTGATCAATGCAGGGAAGAAACCTGCAATGCGTAATAAGTAGTTGTCTGAAAGTGTCTGAAAAACATCATACGCAATATCTTTATGCTCAGATTCTTCTAGCATGTGCCACATCCAAATCGCACGTTGTTTTTCATCTTGAGATCGAAAGAATATCTCTTCATGATTCATCATATATTCGGCAAGCACTGCGGTAAAATGCTCAATCCCTGCCATTAAAGACAATTTCATGGGTTGAGGTAAGCGGTTAAACCCGTATTCAAAAACATAATGTGCTAAGAAGCGAAAGAATTGCACTGGTAAATCAATCTCTTTATAAGCTTCATTCATTTCTTCATGCATTTTAGAATGAATTGCTTCCTGTCCAATCAGAGAGGTTACACGCTGTTTAAGCAAAGGATCTTTGATAAAATCACGATGATATCGAGCCGTATCAATGACCAAGTCTTCACCCAATGTTAAGAAAATGGATAACGACGCAAAATATGCACTTGCAAGCTCAGCATTCATATAAAACTTAGGATCAATCAGTTTGGGATCAAAATCAAACTTCATATGGCGAATAGGAATTATTTTAGACTGTTTCGCTGGATCAAATTTTCGGCCAGAAAAAACTTTAGATATTTTTTTTATAGGCTGAGTGATTAACATGTCGAATACTCTACTGAATTAAACATTAAATTCAACTTCACAAAAACGTGATTGAATCATCCTTTTACTAAAATTTAAGTCAAATATGAGCATTACAATGTGCAAAAATGTCCTTTTTAATGTGCAAATTATGCCTAAGCGATAACTTGTCAGACAATCTTGGTGATTATTTTTCTTTAGAATCTATATCTATATCATTAAAGGACATTTTTACTTTGGCGTCTTAAAATCGATAGGAGCTAAGGTGAGAGATTTGAACCGCTGAAGAGTCGCTTTGTTAAATCCTAGTGTAGAATGAGATAAGTATTTCTTGAGTAAAAAATACGCTTCAGATCTACTCTCTATTAGCAAATGTTTAAATCAAGAATGAAAAATGATTGAACATCATTTTAAGGATATTGATGCAACTTTTCTGGAATTTATTAATTCGTATTTTGAAAATGCCACGATTTCGTTGTCGTGGATTAACTGTGGGCGAAATTAAACTTTGCCAACAGGTTTTTGGACATCTTATTCGCTATGATGAAGTGAAAGTGATGAATCACCCCTATCTACCATGGCAATCCATTCATGTCTTTATGGCACCCACGGGTTATATTCATGCACGAAGTTTAAATTACTTAAGTGATTACAGTAAGCAAAGTTTAGGCTACCAAGCTGTATTTATCCACGAGATGGCGCATATCTACCAATATCAGCAGAATATTAATGTATTATTAAAAGGCGCATTTCTTCAGACGGCTTATTTTCTGAGCTTTAAAAAGTATGATCCGTACAAATACAAATTAGAAAAAAATAAAAAATTCTTTGAATACAATATCGAACAACAAGGTGACATTGCTAAAGACATTTTTTTAGGGAAAATTGATAATATTATTTTATCTTAAGATTGAAGTATCACATGCCCAAATATAGACCTGTAATGAAATGATTTCTCAATGAAGGATTCACTTCAACATTCAACTGCATTTTTATATATTTATCCAGAAAACATCCGTGATTAAAATATCCATGAAATGTACTGTTAATGTTGAATATTCACCATGTAACGCTAGTATATGATTTATTTTTAGATAGAATACAGAAGAGTCAGATTTGTTCATGTAAGAAATAATTTTTTATGTCTTCGTAATGATTTAAATTTTAGCCCTTTGGCAGTGTAGTACTATCCAACACACACAGCTGTACAATTATATCGATACAAATCAGCATTTTGTGTATATTTTCACCCTATAGGAATAGGATCTTGTTTAAATGAAAAGTTTTAAAGTTTCTCTTGCTCAATTCTCTCCACATACTGGAAATATAGAAGCTAATGTTCAAAAAATGATTGAACTTGCAAATGAAGCTAAAAAGCAAAATGTAGATTTAATTGTTTTCCCTGAATTATCAACAATCGGCTACCCTGCTGAAGATTTATTGTTACGTCCCAGCTTAACCAAACGTACAGCATCTGCATTTGAGCAACTTGCAGACGTCAAAGACATTGTTTTGGTTTTTGGCTTTGTCAATCAAGCTGAAAATGGTGAACGCTATAATTCTGCTGCTGTCATGAAAGATGGACAAGTATTGGGTGTTTACAATAAACAAAACTTGCCGAATTACAGCGTATTTGATGAAAGACGCTACTTTAGCGAGGGTCATCAGCACCTAATCTTTGAATATCTAGGTCATAAATTTGGCGTATTAATCTGTGAAGACATTTGGAAGCTCGAAACAGCTCAACAAATTGCACAGCTGAATGTTGAAACTGTGTTGGTGCTGAATGCTTCTCCTTATGAAGTCGGTAAGCCACAACACCGTATCTTGACTTTAAAAGAGCTTGCTCGTCAGCTGAATATCAATATCGTTTATACCAACCAAGTGGGTGGTCAGGATGATTTGATTTTTGATGGTACAAGTTTTGTCATTACCAATGCGGGTGAAGTCGCTTTAGAAGCGCCAAGCTTCAAAGAAGATCTTTATACTGTTGAGTATGAAATCGAAAATAAAGCTTATAAAATTACTGAAAAAGCGCCTGCTTTAGATACCATGGCTGAAATTTATCAAGCCCTTGTACTTGGTACACGTGATTACGTTCAGCGCTCTGGCTTCCCTGGTGTGATTTTAGGTTTATCTGGTGGCATTGATTCTGCTTTAACCCTTGCCATTGCTGTTGATGCGATTGGTGCAGATAAAGTTCAAGCTGTGATGATGCCTTACACTTATACCTCTCAAATCAGTGTTGAAGATGCAACTGAACAAGCAAAACGCATGGGTGTGACGTTCGGAATTGCCGAAATTCATCCAATCGTAAATAGCTTTATGCAAACCTTGTTTCCATTCTTTGGTAACTCACCCGCAGATGCGACTGAAGAAAATCTTCAAGCGCGTGCACGCGGAACATTGTTAATGGGCTTATCGAACAAATTTGGTAATCTTGTTTTATCTACAGGCAATAAATCTGAGTTGTCTGTCGGTTACTGTACTCTTTATGGCGATATGGTCGGTGGTTATGCAGTCCTGAAAGACGTCTATAAAACGATTGTTTTTGAGCTTGCAAAATACCGTAATAGCTTAGAGGAAACGCCTGTTATTCCTGAGCGTGTGATCACTCGCCCACCATCAGCTGAATTACGCCCAGATCAAAAAGATCAAGACTCATTACCATCTTATGACATTCTTGATGCGATTCTTTATGCTTATCTTGAGGAAGATATGAGTCAAGATGACATCATTGAAAAAGGCTTCGATAAAGAGGTTGTGATTAAAGTCATTCAACTGGTTGATCGTAATGAGTATAAACGTCGTCAAGGTGCAATTGGACCGCGTATTAGCTCACGTGCATTCAGTCGTGAACGTCGCTATCCAATCGTAAATGGATGGAAAGCAGGTGTCTAATCAGACACTCGCTTCAAAACTTGCTCAAGCGCTTATGCTTGGGCAGGTTCAGTTTATTAAAAAACAACTTTTAGAACATAAAAATAGCCCCTATCTCAAGCAATTTATTGATCAGATCTTTATTCAAGCGGATCAAATTCAACTCAATGAAGTGATTCAATTAGAACAACTCCATGATGTTGTTTCAAAATATGCTTTTGACCTCAACTTAGGTCCTGAATTACTTGAGTTTATTGGCTTTGTTGCACAAAAAATCCATCAGTTGATTATCGCTAATCACTCAACGATCAATACCCTCATTTCAGATCAATCTTTTGAAACATGGCTTTATAAGATCTTAGAATTAGAACAAGCTCGAAATTATCTTGAGCAAAGTATTAGTCAAAACCCCAAAGCACAGCTCATCAGCCTACATTTAGCCAATCAAATTTTAGAAAGCAATACACCTTGGCTTGATCAATTACGTAAGCTGAATATTAAGCAACAAGGGCTCAGTGCTAAGCTACTTAGCTTTGTGCAAGAACAACAACACAATGTTGAACTCAAACTTGAGAAACAGCTTGCTCAAGTGATTCTCAAACAACTGAGTTATATCATCACCTTACCGAGTCAAGAACTCGCTGAAATCTGCTTAGATATTTGGTCTGAAGTCAAAACGAGAACGTTTAAAGATGCTTTTTCCCAAATTCAATCTATAGACTTAGAAGATTTCTTTATTTTAGTCTATGAAACTTGGAAAGAATTGCGCGAAACACCGCAATTGCGAAACATTATTTTGAGTGTGGTCTCTTCATTTTATGATTATTTTGGCGAATATAGCCTTCAAGAATTATTGCTTGCTGTCGGTATAAATGAATCAGATTTATACGAGGAGGCTGATCGATTTATTCCTTTTACCATGAAAGCATTGAATGATAAGAGCTTACTCGATCCTATTATTTTATCTTTGGTCGAACCTTATTTTAGCCATGCTGACACGCAGCAACAGATTCAAGCATACTTAAGCCAACATAGTGAATCCAATAAATTCTAACAATATCGCTGAATGAGTGATTACGCGACTATTCTATTTATTTCAGTTTTTACGCACAAAAAAAAGAGACCACACTAGTGAGTGTGGTCTATAAAAATGGTGGCTATGACGAGACTTGAACTTGTGACCCCCGCATTATGAGTGCGGTGCTCTAACCAACTGAGCTACATAGCCGTAACCTGTGCGCGCATTATCTAAAGTTCTTATGGTCGCGTCAAGCAATCAAAATCACTTATGATCACCCTTTGAGCAAATACGTAGTGACTGTCTATATTTAATACATCGCCTTAAGTTTTTTTATGCAAAATACTGATTAATTTAAAAAAGAAAAACCCCATGCAGCTTAAAAAACCTTAGCATTACCATAACGATTGGTTTGGCTGAGTGGCCTGCCAACTGATCAGCCCGATCTTGACTGAAATATAATAGGATCCACCGTAGCTGCACAGTAGATGAACCAACAAACACTATTAAGCATGCATCAAAAACGGAACTTGGCACAGCCAAGTAAAGCGCAACTAAAGCCAGTCAATGTGAATCATATCTATAGTGATTTAAAATTCAGTATTGCCACAGAAAATTCAATCGCCATACACTGCGCACAGCTTCATTTGGAGCAATCACAAATCAAAGCTTTTTAAAGCTAAGTTGTTACTCACCCTACTGACCGAAATGGCGTTTTAGAGAAATATAATTCAGAGTTTGCTAAAATTATATTCGATCTAAGGCTGATTGACTGTGAATAACTAAATTTTACTCGCGAAGTACCTCATTTATTTTATTAAAAAATAAATCCGAAAATTCATTAAACCATTAAAGAATAGCAATATGAAAAACTATCGATTACATCCAGTTTTGCCACGTTTCTTCGCCCTGCTAATTGATTTCATTATATTAAGTATCAGTTGCTCGTATTTAGCCAAATTTATGGCAAATTATTTGAATGCTTACCCATTTGTACTAAATCTTGCGGGTAGCTTGTACTGTCTCTTCTATTTTGCGATCTTTAACAGCCATATCGGATCTGGTAAAACCATTGGAAAAATGCTGTGTCGGATTCGTGTGACCAATGCCAGTAGTCAATCGATTGCAATCTCACAATCCTTCATCAGATCAGCAATTTTCGTATTACCTTTATGTTTTATTGCTTATTTAAGACCTGATGCACAATTTTCGATAGCCTGGTCGGTTACTCAAGCTTTATTGGTCAGCATTGTATTTGCATGCTTTTATTTAGCGATATTCAATACCCATAGCCAACAGAGCCTACACGATTTGCTGACGCGCTCTCAAGTCTTAAGAAACAGCCAGACTTATGTTGACATCAAGCCGATCTGGAACATTCATTACTATCTAATCACCATCATTAGCTTGATGATTTTGATCAGTTCGATATGGCAGACTACACAGCATGAGACTCAAGATTTCTCTAAATTGGACGCAGATATTCAAAACATTGAATTAAACACACATCAAATGTATATCGGTGATGCGCAATCGATTGACCAAATTTTAGTTTTTGATCTCAAATCTATAGAAAAAACTGATAACTTATTGGCAGCCATGTCTTTATTACAAAAATTTAATGATCAAAATTCTGATTTTATAACTCGAAACAATGTCAATAAAACACAACTGAACTACAGTTATCAATTTGGTTTAATACGCATAAGTAATTCTGTCACATATGATATTGTCGAAAATCGTGGTGTGATAACACTTACTCATTCAGGACAGGGACATTCGTTAAATTTGGGCTTTTGAAATTAAAATCTTGAACTATATTTTAAGCATAAAAAAAGACCACACTAGTGAGTGTGGTCTATAAAAATGGTGGCTATGACGAGACTTGAACTTGTGACCCCCGCATTATGAGTGCGGTGCTCTAACCAACTGAGCTACATAGCCGTAAACTGTGGGCGCATTATCTACTTGATTATAATATTCGTCAAGTAATATCCGCACCGTTTGATCAAATTTTGATGAAGTGAGCCGATAAGCCGGGTTCTGTCGTGAACGATCATTCCTCTAGGCGTACAATCACTCATACGCTCAAGCGACCTACCCGAATCCAGCATGGGCCATGCCTAATGGATTCCTATTTGGTCTTGCTTCCGGTGGGGTTTACCATGCCATGAACTGTTACCAGTCATGCGGTGCGCTCTTACCGCACCCTTTCACCCTTACCACTCTCTAGGCCGACCCGAAGATCAGTTGCAAAATGGCGGTCTACTCTCTGCTGCACTTTCCGTAGGCTTTCGCCCCCCAGGCGTTACCTGGCACCTTGCCCTATGAAGCCCGGACTTTCCTCCCCTGTTTCAATCACGAAGATCTACGCAGCAGCGATCGTCTAGCTCACTTCAAGTCGCGCATCTTAACAAACTTTGAACTTAATTGCTCGCGCTTTTTTGAGCAATTAACTTTTTATACTTTTCCATCAATTGATCTTGTGATTCTGTATGGTTCGGATCGAGAGGAATACAATCTACAGGACAAAACAATGCACACTGCGGTTGGTCATGATGCCCCACACATTCAGTGCACAAGTCGGGGTGAATTTCATAAATCAATTCACCCATATAAATCGCTTCATTTGGACACACAGGCTCACATACGTCACAATTGATGCATTCATCTGTTATATATAAAGACACGCTACCAACCTTGTTGATGTTTCCGCTCAAATGCTTCAACCACAGCTTTAGGCACAAACTTGGTTACATCACCATTTAAACGGGCAATTTCACGCACAAGTGTGGATGAAATAAATGAATATTGTTCTGAAGGCGTTAAAAATACAGCTTCAAAATTTGAATCAAGTTGACGATTCATGTTCGCAAGCTGAAACTCATACTCAAAATCGGAAACAGCTCTTAAACCTCGAAGTACGGCGGTTGCCTTTTGCTCATTGAAAAAATTAACCAATAGACCATCAAAGCCAACAAATTCAACATTCGACAAATGATTGAGCGAAGCTTTGGCTAGCGCCACACGCTCATCCAAGCTAAATACAGGATTCTTATGATGACCAATCGCAATAGCTACAACGACTTCATCAAACATTTTCGCTGCGCGAGTCACTAAATCAACGTGACCATTTGTAATTGGATCAAATGTTCCAGGATAGATGACGCGAGTTTTAGACATCCATTTATACTCAAGATTTATTATGTGAACATAGTTTAACAAAAACTTGTTTCATAGCGAACTACTGTTATTCCTGAAATCACTTCACCTCAAGCCAAGTTTAAGGCAAAATACATGTAATCTCGGAATATTAGTATTATGTCGAAATCAATTGTCGTAAAAAAGAATAATGGTGGAACGATTGCGCTGAACAAACGTGCGCGCCACGATTATTTTATTGAAGAAAAATTTGAAGCAGGTTTATCGTTACAAGGTTGGGAAGTCAAATCACTTCGTGCTGGTCGCATGTCGATTACTGAAAGTTATATTATTTTTAAAGGTGATGAAGCCTTTCTTTTTGGTGCTCAAATTCAGCCACTTCTTTCAGCCTCGACGCACGTTGTTGCTGAAGCGACTCGGACACGTAAGCTACTCCTTTCACGTCGTGAACTTGAAAAACTTCAAGGTGCGATTAACCAAAAAGGTTATACCTGTGTGCCTTTGGCATGTTATTGGAAAGGACGTTTGGTTAAGCTCGAAATTGCCTTGGTTAAAGGTAAGCAACTTCACGATAAACGTGCCACAGAAAAAGACCGTGATTGGCAACGTGATAAAGCTCGAATTTTCCACAAGTAATACACATATAAAAAACCGCCTAATTGGCGGTTTTTTATTCTTCATCAATTTGATCAGCAGAACTTTAATGTGCCATAGCAGTTAGACTTTACTGTTTGATTGGCTAATCTTTGGTTTTGTAACTGTAAATAGACTGGATTTGCTTGAGTTGCGGAATCCAAATTCGCAACCACTTTGGAAGATAAAGGTTGATCAGCAAGTAATGCGATCAACTCACCAATACCGACGACTTTAGCTTGGGGTGTCTCTGATGATGTTTGCATTAAAGTCTGCGAAACTCTCTCAGCAACCTGCTTAAGCGTGTTGTTATCTAAAATAATGGGCTGCGTTACATTTAAGTGTCCAAGTTGAACGGGATCATTAAAAGACATCCACCAACCCGGCTGAGCAACATCTGTATTCCCTGACATCGTATTTAAATTATTGTTATTCGAGTCTGAACTTGAAATTTTAGCACCTGGCCATAACAGAGGAATATCTTGTAAGGATAAATACCCACCTGTGCCTGTCAATGGAATATTGTGAAACATACTTAAAGATTGAATGAAATCAATTTTCAAATTTAGGTTATTGATTGCAGAGCCATCCGACATTTTAAACTTAGCATTTGCTTTAAGTAAGGTTGTTAGATCACACGATAAGTTTGAACTTGGCGCATCACAAGATAAATCCACACGTAGTTGATCATTTGCAAACATTGAACTTGGATACCTTGGATCGCCATTCGGTGCAATTGGTATGGTATCTAACTTGGTTCGAATATCATAAATCTCAGCTTGAGTTTGCCGTTTACCATTTACAGTAAAAGGCTCTAGTACAAAATTGGTTGAAACAGACGGCACTGTAATCCCTGTACTATCAGAACCTGTACGACTTACAAACTTAATATCTGTATTAATGGGTTTGATTAAACAAAGTGAGGTTAGACATACTTCCAGATGTGCAATCCCTTCGAGTTGCTGATCATTTACCCCTGCACCAGGTTCTTTACTCGCTAAACCAAATTTTGCTTCTTGTGTTTGTGCTGTACCTGTAGTTCCAGCAACCTGCATAAAACCGCTGAGACGCTGTATACCATCTGTAGTTGAAGATGTCGTTCCATTTTCTAAACCGGCGGACAACAAAGCTGAGATTTTTTCTGCACTAAACCGTACACCTTTAACCTCACGGGTTGATGCTGAATTTGGATTGGCAATTGCAAATTCCATAAATGGATTGGTAATTGACCCACTGGTTGAGGCACGCCCATTATTAAATATAGGGACACCATCTGTATCATAAGAGTCAGGCAACCCACTCAATGCTAGGTTTTTGATGTCGATATCACATGCATCTTTTCCATTAACACCACCACATCCTAATTGCAGATTTTTAATATTAGCATTCAGATTCAGTTCAGCTTCCAAACCTAACTTATAAAAACCAACGTTGTTATTGAAGATATTTTTCATTGGATTGGCATTATCTGTAGGAGCAAGATAAGACAAGCTCATCAAAGCCTGACCATTCACATCCGCCAACTCCGAATCTGTTAATGTTTTCAGCTGACTATTTGCAAAGGTAAATGAACTTATACCTAAAGTCAGTGGCAGACAAATACTGAATATATGCACTGATCTTTTTAAGACCATGATCATTCTCCATCTTTAATTTTATTTTTATCAGTGCTTATTCCTTGAGCACATTCAATATGTATCATTTATAATTATGATTAAAAAGCATTAACCTATTAACGGTTTTCTATAATTATAACTTTAAGAAATACTTCTCTTTATTTAGTTAATATAAACGCCTAATTTCAATTCTTTTTTTTTATTTTCAACATTGTTTATTTTTCAATCATAAATTCCGACTAGTGGCATTTTGAAAATAAAAAAAAAGCCCCTTTTAAAGGGGCTTTATCAAAATAAAATCAGCAAAACTTTAAGTTTCCATAACAGTTTGGGGCAAAACTTTGATTTGTAAGTTGCAAATTCTTTAAAGGAAAATCTAAAGATGTGTTCGGTAAGTGTACATTACCTACTG
This sequence comes from Acinetobacter sp. CY73, assembly GCF_059515865.1. NCBI lineage: Bacteria > Pseudomonadati > Pseudomonadota > Gammaproteobacteria > Moraxellales > Moraxellaceae > Acinetobacter > Acinetobacter sp. CY73. The sequence continues at coordinate 117,631 of NZ_JCAKMZ010000005.1, forward strand.
TTAGTGCATCACCAAACAAGCAGTTTAACAAACCACATCTTGGAGGATTTTGTTTAATGAAATTACTAATTGGATTAACAACTTGCTTTAAAACATCATTAGTAACTTGGATCTGATCCGTGGGCGTTACATTACCAATATCAATCGCATCATCAAAAGCCAACCACCAACCTGTATTTGCTGCAGCATCAGCTTTGGGCCACCAAATTTTTTGCGATTGAAGAGATAAAGACATCGGGTTATTCACTTTCAAAGCATGAATATAACCAAGATTCTGATCTACTGTAATATTAGCTTTAAGCCCCGTGATATTACCATCAACTTCTTTCTGAAGCTTTAATAAACCTGCAGTAATATTTAGCGCCGCCTTCAAATCACCATTAAAATCTAACTGATGAATATTTGCATAGCCCCCCAAATTTACAGAAGACATTCGAGTTCCATTCACGGTAGTACCGTTTAAAAAAATATCCGCTTTTGCAGATTTTAGTCCAAGGCTATAGTCATTTGATTTAAAACCTAATGTAGGACAGATAAAAAGTACACAAGCCTCAACATTCCCATCAATCGTCATACCCGTATCTGCATAAGTCATATTTCTTGGAGCAGTATAGGCCGTCCCTGTCGAAGGATTGATTTTCATATATCCACTAAGTGAGTTAATCCCATTTGGCTTATCTGAGTTTTCATCACCCAACGTCAATAACCCCAACGCTTTTTCAGCACTCAGCCTCAAGCCAACAACTTCACGTGTAGAAGCTGTATCTGGATTTTTTATCGCAAACTCTAAGAAAGGATTGGTCAGTTTCGCAGAGGACCCTACACGCCCATCTCGAGTCTCTGATAAACCACTTAGACTCAAATTATCGATATCAATGTCACAACCACCTGCGCCATTCACACCACCACAACCCAGTTGTAGTTTTTTAATATTCGCATTCAGTTCAAGTTCAGCTTCCATGCCTAATTTATAGAAACCGACACCTTGACCTGACATTTTATTGGCTGAATCTGTGGGTGCAATATAAGACAAACTCATTAAAGCCTGGCCTGTTACATCTGAAAGGGCTACATCGTCCATAGCCTGTAATGTGTCGGCTTGAACCATTGAAATTGAGGATAATCCGCACACTAAAGGGATTAAAAAACGTATTCCATTGCGTGATCTTTTTAAGACCATTATTCTCTCCAGCATTCTTATTTTTTGCATAATCTTATCCCAAGACTATGCTTGATTTATTATAATCTAAGAATATGTCAGATTTTATGACTTGTTTAACATTATTTGTATCAATTGATGCCATTAAACACAAAAATTCAAATATTATAATCAATTAGAAAATTTTATCGTTTAATCAATTCTGCAATATACTTTCCAAACCAAACTGCAGTATCTAAATCACCTTGAGGTGGCGTGATTTCTACAGAGGCGTTGTCCGACTGCGTCATTAAGCCTAAGAAACTCGACATACGGTTGAGATCGTGATTATCGCGTCCTGTTGGCATCAATGGTAAACCTGTCCACAGCATGCCATGTTGCATCGCAAACAAGTTAATTTGTTGAAGTACCGCGAGCTTATCACCACTGAGTCCACCGCCATTGGTAAATGCAGCTGCAAGCTTACCTTGCCACGAACGTGCCAACCAACGCTTAGAAGATTGCTCCATAAACTGTTTCAGTCCAGACGTCAGACTTCCCATATACGTAGGACACCCAAATACAATCGCATCCGCCAGATCAAGTGCATCCCAATCAATATCATCAATCGTCATCAATACAACACTGATTTGAGCCTGTGTCACACCTTGAGCGATGTATTGAGCAACTTTAGCGGTATGACCATAAGGGCTGTGATAAACGATAGCAATAGACGGAGTTAGATCAGACATAGGACGACATAGTGACAGTGTAAGGATAGTTTAGCATTAACACCCATATAAATGCCTATTGCATAAATACAAATGTCGCCATGCGACCTGTTTTTGCTTTACGGCGATACGAAAAATATTGATCGGCTTGCTGGTATGAACATTGATCACCACCCAGCACAGTATGGACGCCGTATTGGCGCAAAATATATCTGGCAATGGCATATAGATCCGCTTGAAATTTACCGTCTTCAATCCCTTGCTCAAATGCAATTTCAAGTTCTGGATATTTATTGCAGAATGCTTGCTTGACCTCTACTCCCACCTCAAAACACGGTTGACTAATCGCGGCACCCATCCAAGCCCAAGAGGCTTTACTCGTCATCTCAGCAATAGTGTTTTCAATAATCCCATTTGCCAATCCACGCCAACCTGCATGTAAGTTGGCAACTTCGGTGCCTTCGGCATTACCCAAAACAATCGGTAAACAATCGGCTGTCATCATCATTAAAGCATGTGACTTAGTTTGAGTGACCAAGCCATCACCTTCAAGTGCTTCAAATGGTATTTGATCATTGATAGTTAAACAAATCGTGCTATGGGTTTGCGTCATCCATGTGATCTTATCAACACCGAATTCGGCAAAATCTTCAAGCAATGCCATACGATGCTGTTGCACACGTAAAGGATCATCTTGGACATGCAATGCCAAATTAAATCCTGCAAGTTCAGTGACAGAAGTTGGTAATGCATTAGGATGTTCGATTTGGGTTTGCCCCGCATATACGCCCTTTGGCAGTCCTTGAACAAATTGCATACATAATCTCCTTCTATTTCTAAACTTTCTATTTCTAAACCCTAAAAGCAAATGGGATCAATTCTAATAGCTTCTTTAGCCATACAATCGATCCCATTTAGAGCATAAGCAAACGATCGTTCGATTAATATGCCTTATTTTCTGTACGTAATGTTTCTAACAGTTGAACAAAGTCATTTGGCCATGGCGCTTCAAATTGCATCTCTTCTTGCGTTTTTGGATGCACAAGACCCAACTTGGTTGCATGTAAAGCTTGACGCTTAAACGAGCGTAATTGAGTTGCTAACGCTTCTGATGCCCCCGCCGGAACTTTGACACGACTTACATAGACTGGATCACCGACTAAAGGGAAACCAATATAGGTGAAGTGAATACGGATTTGGTGGGTACGACCCGTTTCAAGCTGAGCCTGAACGCGCGTGAAATTCTGGAAACGCTCTTTCACATTAAAATGAGTGACCGCATCACGTCCACCAGGAAGAATCGCCATTTTTACACGATCTACAGGATGACGCTTAATCGGTTCATCAATCGTACCACCCGCAATGATATTGCCATAGCAAATCAAATCGTAAACGCGATAAACCGACTTTTTAGCAAGCTGTTTGCTTAAAGAGAATTGTGCTTCTAAGTTTTTCGCTACAACCAAAAGACCACTGGTGTCTTTATCAATACGATGAACTAAACCTGCACGTGATAATTCAGCAGATTTTGGAAAATGGTGAAGGAGTGCATTGACCAATGTACCATTTGGATTACCCGCACCCGGATGTACAACCATACCCACAGGCTTGTTGATCACCAAGATGTCATCATCTTCATAAATCACATCTAATGGAATATCTTCAGGTTGCAAAGTGGTCTGTGCTTCAAGCTCTACTTCCAATGTAAGCGTTTCATTGCCTTCACATTTATATTTCGGCTTTACTACATTACCATTCACCAACAGATGACCATCTTTCATCCATTGTTTTAATTTTTCACGAGAAAAATCATTCCAAACGATTGCAGCAACTTGATCAATACGTTGACCTAAATAGCTCTCATCCAATTGAAATTGCAACGATAAACGTGTTGCAGTTGAAGCTGAATTGTGATTATCTGCATCCTCAGAATCTTCAATTAAGTTGAAGTCATTTTCTGGGAAATTAGAATTAGAAGATTGTGCTGAAGTCATTTGCTCATTCGGACAAAAGTGGTTTAATAGTGCAATTGTAGCCTATTGCCCGTATAAACAGAGGAATTTTTATGTCGCTACCACGTTATAAAGTTACAATGCTTGCTTTATCGCTAGGTTTAGCAGCTACTTTCGTTGGCTGTAGCAGTAATCCAAAGAAAGAGGTAGTCGACACAGGCCCTCAATCAAGTGAACAAGTTTATTATGATAAAGCACAGAAATCATTGGATCGTGGACAGTACGGCGATGCTGCAAAATCATTAGAAGCATTAGAAACTTATTTCCCAACGGGACAATATACGCAACAATCTCAACTTGATTTGCTTTACACAAAATTCAAGCAAAAAGATTATGAAGGAACTGTTGCACTGGCTGATCGTTTCATTCGTTTAAATCCACAACACCCGAATGTGGACTACGCTTACTATGTACGCGGCGTGGCAAATATGGAACAAAACTATGATGGCTTAATTCGTTATACATCACTCCAACAATCGCATCGTGATGTCAGCTATTTAAAATTAGCCTACCAAAATTTTGTTGATTTCATTCGCCGTCACCCAAGCAGTCAATATGCTGTAGATGCTGCACAGCGCATGAAATTTATCGGTCAAGAGTTGGCTGAAAGTGAAATGAATGCTGCTCGCTTCAACTTAAAACGTAAAGCATGGTTAGCCGCGATTGAACGTTCTCAGTGGGTGGTTGAACATTTCCCACAAACGCCACAAATTCCTGAAGCACTAGCAACCATGGCATATGGTTATCAAAAACTGGGGGATAATGCGACTGCACAACAGTACATCGACGTTTTAAAACTCAACCATCCAAATATGGTGAGATCGAACGGCGAAGTGAATTTACGTGCTGCACGTCGTGATAGCAACTGGTTGAACAAAGCCACCTTAGGTATTTTAGGTCGTGAAGCGCGCGCTCAAAATACAGAAACCACTGAAGTTGAGAAAACCAAAGAGACATCACCTAGCTTGTTAAATCGTTTCAGCTTTGGTCTATTAGGGAATAAAGACTCAAATGTCGAAAGTGCACCTGCAAACGAAAGTTTATACGATCCGCAACGCACTCAATAATTCTAGTGCTAGAATCAAGCGGGAATGATTTCCCGCTTTTTTTATATGTGAAACTGGATAAAATAACGTGACAATGCGTTAAACTAGCCATCTTATTCATGTTTTAGACACTGACTTTTTAATATGGCAATCCCTCAGCACACCATAGATCAAATTTTAGATCGTACCGATATTGTCGATTTGATTGGTCAACGTGTGAAATTAAAAAAGTCAGGTCGTACCTATTCAGGCTGTTGTCCTTTTCATCAAGAAAAGTCCCCCTCTTTTCACGTCTATCGTGATAAGCAGTATTTCCACTGTTTTGGCTGTCAGGCCAATGGTAATGCTATTCGCTTTTTAATGGACATCGACAATCGTAACTTTGTCGATGTCATGAAAGATCTCGCAAGCCAGTCTGGAATTGAACTCCCTAAAGATAATTTTGATTCAAAAAAATTATCTTATAAGCGTGAAACCGCTAAACCGAAAATAGCTCAAGCATCGTCACCTAGAACACAACAAAGTGATCAGCAAGGCGTTCAACAAACCAACCCACAAGATAATGCAACAATCCAACAGAATGAGACTCTAGATCATTATTCCGATCCATTTGAAGCATTCCAAAACTATGCTGAATTTGATGGATCAGATTTCGGGCATTCTGATTTGGCTTTTGCAGATCAATATGATCAACAGGTTCCTCAAGACGGAAATTTGTATGATCTGCTTGAAAGCGTTGCTCAATATTATGAGAAGCAACTGCCAAACAGTAAAATTGCACAACAGTATTTTAGACATCGTGGTCTAAGTGCTGAAACCGTAAAGTATTGGCGTTTAGGTTATGCCCCTGAAGATTGGCAACATTTAGAAAAAACCTTCCCTCAGGATATTGAAGGCTTAAAACTCCTCGGTTTGATTCGTACCAGTGACAGCGGTCGTGACTTCGACTTACTTCGTGAACGTGTGATTTTCCCGATCAGAGATGCCAAAGGTCGTGTGGTCGGTTTTGGTGGTCGCGCTTTAAATGACGAAATGAAGCCGAAATACATTAACTCACCCGACTCTGAAGTCTTTCACAAAAACCAATTACTTTATGGCCTGTATGAAGGTCGTAAGCTGAAAGCGCAAAATTGGCTCATGGTGGAAGGCTATATGGATGTAATTGCCTTACAACAAGCTGGTATTCCAGGGGCAGTTGCGACATTGGGTACAGCCAGTAATGCTGACCACCTCAGCACCTTATTTAAGCAAAATAATCAAATCACCATTGCTTTTGATGGCGATGCTGCGGGTCAAAAGGCAGCGCGAAGAACGTTAGAAATCGCTTTACCTTTATTGAATGACGGTCGTGAACTTAAATTCTTTATCATGCCCAAAGAGCATGACCCTGATTCATTGGTGAGAAAAGAAGGCTTAGAGACTTTTAATCAACTGTGGCAACAAGCGCCCCTTCTTTCAGATTTTATCTTTGCATTGCTCAGTCAACAATATGAGATTACGACACCTGAAGGCAAAAGTCAGGTCATGGCCGAGCTGAATCAACTGACTGAATTGATGCCTAAGCATGGCTCGTATCGTTATTTGATTCGCCAATTTTTTAAAGAAAAATTAGGCTTTAATAAAAAATGGCAGCCTCAAATCAGTCTTGATGCATCATTGTCTTTTAATATTCGGACTAAAGATGAAGATTTTGCAGTGGCCATGCTGATGCACCACCCTTTTCTGTATATTCATTTTGAAAACTTACGTGCTTATTTGCCTGAAAATGAACTGTTGGCACAAATTTTAGCGATTTTCAATCATATCTTTGATGATCTGCCCGATGACCAAGAACTGGCAACCTATTACATTTTAGGTGCTTGCAGTGCTTTCCATATGGAAATTGCTGAAATTATGAATAGAACCAATATTCAAGCTCTAACACAAGCTCCTGAAATGGCGGATAAATTAGCCTCAGAATGCTCACTTTCTTTACAAGAAAAGTTTTTACGCCAAAAACTAAAGAAACCTGCTTCTTTGATCGAGTCGAGACACCTTAGACAACAGTTGAATGACTTAACCAAACGTATTGGTTTAAGGCTACTCAACGAATAAATCATATTTTTAAAGTTTTAGCTGTTTGACTGAACTATTTTTTGTATTGAAGGCAGATTAACAGTCTATCAATTACCTTTTCACTTTACGTTGCTTATGGAAAATTTCATCCAAACTGTCTTTCAATCCTTCAAAATGCGCAGGATCTTCAGATTTAGCCACTTCACGTAATAACAAAGACGTTGGATGCAATAGTTTTTGAGTCAAGCGGTGTGCGAACTCTTGCATGACCAATTCAGCATTTTCACCCGACTTTAAACGCTCAAGCGCCAAATTCAACTCTTGTTCTTTTTTCTGCTCACCTTGATCACGGTAAGATTTGATGATCGGTCCAGCTTGATTCACTTTCTGCTGAACAATCAATTGCGTTGCGAGCTGATTGACCATGACTTCAGCTTCAACTGCCGCTTGGCGACGTTGTGCTAAGTTTTCATCGATCACCGTTTGTAGGTCATCCACCCCATACAAATACACACCATCTAGCTGTTCAACTTTAGGCTCAATGTCACGTGGAACAGCCAAATCCACCATCAACATCTGTTTATAACGACGCTGCTTGAGTGCTTTTTTGACATCATCATAAGCAATCACTTGATGCAAACTGCCTGTACAGCTTGAAATAACATCCGCACGATGTAAGTTTTGTGCCAGTTGATCAAATGGAATAATTTCGACTTGAACGCGATGCGAGATTTCAGAGGCCAATGATTCAGCACGTTCTCGACCACGGTTACAGATTAAGATCTTTGCAACACCCATTTCAGCCAGATGTTTTGCAACAAGGCTATTCATCTCGCCTGCTGCAACGACCATCACAGTCAGTTTTTCAGGTTGACTGAACACCTGTAGCGCCAGTTGAGCAACTGCATAACCCATAGAAACAGCATGGCTACCTACCGCTGTTTCAGAGCGGACACGTTTAGCAGCATAGAATGCATATTCAAATATTCGATTTAAATTCGGTGAAATAACCGCAGATTCTTTAGAGATATTTAATGCTGATTTGACTTGCCCCATAATTTGAGGCTCACCCAACATTAATGAATCCAGTCCACTTGCAACGCGCATTAAATGCGTTACCGCATCAGCATTTTCATGACGATATACATGGTGTGACAACTGGTTTACATCAATACCATTTTTCTCTGCAAGCCACTCGAGTACCATGTCAGCGTTTTCTGCCATAGCATAGACTTCGGTGCGATTACAGGTTGATACCACCACCATGTCATTCAAAGTCTGGTCGTGACTTTGCTCAAGCAAAAGCTCTTTTAACTTTTCAGGGTTAAAAGCGACTTGCTCACGCAACTCAACAGACGCGGTTTGATGGTTGACACCCAATGCAAAGAAAGACATATCAGATCATCAATTCACTAAATTTATGCTATTGTGCAATAAAGGTGTCATAAAAAGCATTACTTGGATAAAAATTTGCGTCAAATAAATAGCCGAATCAACGGCATGACAATTAAGCAGTATTCTACCACAATCTTGTTGGCGGGTAGCATGACTTACAGTGCTCATATTAGAGCATCTGAAGAAAATTATCATGCACAATCAAATCGAAATGCTATCCAACAAACCATGATGGCAGAGTTTGCTATTGCCGCAAATGATACAACCACTGCTTTACACAACTATACTGTACTCGCAATCCGAAGTAATTCAACTGCGATCAAACAACGTGCTTTGAATATTGCTTTAGATGAAAATGACTTACAAGCGGCATTAAATATTGCCACGCATTGGGTGGTTCAAGAACCCACAGATGTCCCCGCAAAATTTTATTTAGCACACATTGCTCTAAAAGCTCATGAATATGAATTGGCTGCGGATGTTCTTGACAGTATTTTACAGATTGATCCCGACTCTGATTTAGAATTGATTCTTGAAGGGATCGCACCAGAATCTGATGAAGACCAGCTCAATCTACTTAACACACTGAGTAAAAGTAAAGAGCGCAACAACCCCTCTTTATTGGCTTTAATTGCCAGCCTTGAAGCTAAAAATGGCGATGTTGAGCAAGCCCTTATTACTATTAATAAAGCACTCAGAAAACGCCCTAAAGTGACCGGATTTATTCTTTTAAAAGCCAATTTACTTATGGCAATGGGTGATACGGATGCCACACTCAAATGGTTTGAAAAAAGTAGTCGAAAAAATCGTAATAATTTAGAGGTGAATTTAGCGCAAGTTCGTTTTCTCATTAAGCTCAATGAAGCAGAGCTTGCGCTGGATAAGCTAAAAAGAATCATCAAAAAATGGCCCGATGCTGAAGAGGCTTTATTTATCGCTGGGTTAACCGCGATTGATTTAAAACAATACGATGAAGCTGAACAATTCTTGATTCAATTACGCTCTTCTTCAAAATATCAGAACGATGCATATTACTACCTTGCAGTAAATGCAGAACGAAAACAGCACCTTGAGACCGCGAAAGCCTATTACCGTTTAGTAGATGGCAATCTTTATATGGTGTCACGTCGCAGTTTGATTTCGATCTACGAGAAACAAGATAAACTGAATGATATGCTGCGTTTTTTGACGCAAGAACGTGTCAACTACCCGCAACATGCGAGTTTCTTATATCAAGCTCAAGCTGAAATTTTAAAACGTATGGGCAATAAAAAAGCTGCGCTTGGTTTACTCAAAGAAGCCGCTAAAAACTTACCTGATGATCCTGAGTTACTCTACTCTCAAGTTTTACTGTTAGATCCATTTACTGAACGTGAACGACTTGACAGCACACTCGAACAACTCATGATCATTGAGCCCAACAATCCAAATTATCTCAATGCCTATGCTTATACTTTAGCTTTACAAAATAGACGCTTAGACGAAGCAAGAAGTTATGCAGAACAAGCTCTAGAAAGCGCACCAGATCAAGCCTCAATTTTAGACACATTGGGTTATATTACTTTTTTACAAAATGACTTTAAGACCGCATCTCAAGTGCTCGCTAAAGCTTATCAACTCAGTCAGAGCGTTAATATTGGCGTTCGCTTAGCAAAATCACTCTATATGCAGGGCTCACTGCCTGAATTTAGTCATTTGTTACAACAACTCCAACAAAATCATCCGAATGATCCTCAATTAGAACAGTTGAATGGTTTATTGTTACCTGAAAATTTCCAATGAGCGCGCTTTTATGCATCCAATTGTAAAAATAACTTTTATTCTAAGCAGTACATTCAGTGTATTGGCAATGACAGGTTGTCAAAGTATCAGCACTCAAAAGCCTTTAGGCAATAGCACCATCCCACAAGCTGAAAATCAATTCCAACTTCAAGGCAAGATTGGAGTAAAAACCCCACAACAATCTGGCAGTGCATTTTTTACATGGGTTCAAAACCAGCAAAATTTTGATATTGAACTCAGCGGAATTCTCGGTGTTGGTAAAACGCAAATCTCAGGTCAGCCTGGTCACGTGACCTTAAATAGCGCCAAGACGGGGGAAATCAAAGCTGCAACCCCAGAAGAACTATTAGTACAAGCAACAGGATGGCAAGCACCGATTACAAACTTGGTTGATTGGGTTCAAGCGCAACCTGCATCGAGTACTGCTCAAATCGAAAAAGATCAACAACAACGTATCCAGCAAATCATTGAAGACGGCTGGACGGTGGCCTTAAGCTACAATGACAATGCAAAATTACCCAATAAGCTGATTTTGCAACAACAGCTTGAAACAGGTAAAGAAAACCGTATTACAATGGTCATTCAAAATCGTTAATTAAATAAGTCTAACTTTATGATTCGTGTTGCATCCCCAGCAAAACTCAATCTTTTTTTGCATATCACAGGTCGTCGTGAAAATGGTTATCACGAATTACAAAGTATTTTTCAGATCATAGATCTCTATGATTGGATGGAGTTTGAACAAACCAATACAAACTCAATCCAAATCAAGGGATTGAATAGCGTAGATCTTGAACAAAATCTCATTTATAAAGCCCTACAAATCATCAAACCTTATGCAAAAACTGATCAATTGGGCTTAAATATCCGTATTGAAAAGAATATTCCGATGGGCGCAGGACTTGGGGGTGGCTCTTCCAATGCAGCAACCACGCTTATCGTTGCAAATAAAATTTGGCAATGCGGTTTAAATACCAATCAACTTGCCGATCTAGGGATCAAACTCGGCGCAGATGTGCCTATTTTTATTCATGGTAGAAATGCGTGGGCTGAAGGCATTGGTGAACACTTAACATTCATAGACTTAGATCAGAAACAATACATCGTGCTCAAACCTGACTGTTTTATCAGCACTCAACTGCTTTTTTCACAAAAAGCGTTGACAAGAGACACGAAGAGCACTAAATTTTGCGCCTATCAGATAAAGCCATCTGATTTCGGAAATGCCTTTGAGCCTCTAGCAAGAAGTTTATATCCTGAAGTCGATGAAGCGATGCAATATTTAGATCAGTTCGGTGTTGCAAAACTTACAGGTACAGGTGCTTGTGTTTTTACTGAAGTAACGACGAGTATGAATGTAGATGAAATTCTGGCTCATTCACCATGTAAATCTTACTTAGTGAATAGTTTAAAAGAATCTCCGCTCAATCATTTCGGCGTTTAATGATAGGGGTATCGCCAAGTGGTAAGGCACCGGGTTTTGATCTCGGCATCCGTTGGTTCGAATCCAGCTACCCCTGCCATCATTTTTCATCTGTAGATACATATTGTTGTGTATTAGGGGTATCGCCAAGTGGTAAGGCACCGGGTTTTGATCTCGGCATCCGTTGGTTCGAATCCAGCTACCCCTGCCATTTAAAACACAACATATGATCATTAGGGGTATCGCCAAGTGGTAAGGCACCGGGTTTTGATCTCGGCATCCGTTGGTTCGAATCCAGCTACCCCTGCCATTTTAAGCTCAAAAAGACAGAACAGATTACGGTTAGAAAATGTCAAACAACCTTGACAAATTCTCGTAAAAATATTAAAGTTCTGCCGCATTAGGGGTATCGCCAAGTGGTAAGGCACCGGGTTTTGATCTCGGCATCCGTTGGTTCGAATCCAGCTACCCCTGCCATCTACTTCCAAATTTTCTAACCGCCAAGGGTGCTTCATGCCCAATCTTGTCGTTTTTAGTGGAACAGCGCATCCACAATTCGCCCAAAAAGTCGTAAGCCATTTACATATTCCTTTAGGTGCTGCATCTATTGGTCAGTTTTCTGATGGCGAAATCGCTGTCGAAATCACTGAAAATGTCCGTGGTAAAGACGTGTTCATCGTACAACCTACTTGTGCCCCTACGAATGACAACCTAATGGAAGTCCTCGTGATGGCTGATGCTTTGCGTCGCGCAAGTGCTGGTCGTATCACTGCCGTTATTCCTTACTTCGGTTATGCTCGTCAAGACCGTCGTCCTCGTTCTGCTCGTGTGCCGATCACAGCTAAAGTTGTTGCAGATATGCTAACAACTGTAGGTATTGATCGTGTTGTCATGATCGATTTGCATGCCGACCAGATCCAAGGTTTCTTCGATATTCCTGTAGATAACATCTACGGTACTCCTGCGCTTCTTGCTGACTTACGTCAACAACAGCATCACAATCTAATGGTGGTTTCACCTGACGTTGGTGGTGTGGTTCGCGCACGTGCAGTTGCGAAGCAAATGGGTGATATCGATTTAGCAATCATTGACAAACGCCGTCAAAAAGCAAATGAATCACAAGTGATGCATTTGATTGGTGATGTTAAAGATCGTGATTGTGTGATCGTTGATGACATGGTGGATACAGCAGGTACGTTGTGTAAAGCTGCTGATGCACTTAAATCATTTGGTGCTCGTCGTGTTGTTGCTTATGCAACGCACCCGGTACTGTCTGGTAAAGCACTTGAAAACTTACGTAATTCTGTGATTGATGAATTGGTTGTGACTGACACAATTCCGCTTTCTAAAGAAGCATTAGAACTTGGTAAGATTCGCCAAGTTTCAGTAGCCAGCATGGTTGCTGAAACAATTCGTCGTATTAACAACGAAGAATCTATTAGCGCAATGTTTGATTCTTATCTATAATAACGCGCTGAATTTTAAAAGCCTCATCAAATTTTTGATGGGGCTTTCATCACTAGACTGGTCGAAGGTCTAGTCAATTAAACTTAAATTAGGAATGTCTATCATGGCAAACTTCGTATTAAATGCAGTAGCTCGTGAAGAAGCAGTTCAAGGGAAAGGTTCGAGCCGCCGCCTTCGTCTTCAACACAAAGTCCCTGCAATCATCTACGGTTCAGGCGAGCCTGTTGCAATCACTTTAGAACTTCGTGAATTAGTTAAAGCTTTAGAAAGCAAAGCTTTCTTCGAAGAAACTATTGAAATCAATGTTGACGGTAAAGTTGAAAGCGTTAAAATCCAAGCACTTCAACGCCACCCAGCTAAAAACACACCTATGCACGCTGACTTTAAACGCGCATAAGTGTTGATGGTGTAAATTAGTGTCAAATATTTCACTGATTGTAGGTTTGGGCAACCCAGGTTCTGAGTATGCTCAAACCCGCCATAATGCAGGGTCTTGGTTCGTAGAACGCCTCGCAGAACAATATGGCATCGCATTAAAAGCTGATCCAAAATATAAAGGGATTAGCGGTCGGGGTAAAATAGAAGGTCAAGACGTTCGTCTGCTTTTACCCACAACGTTTATGAACCTTTCAGGTCAAAGTGTTGTTCCCTTCGCAAAATTCTATCAAATTACTCCCGAAGCAATGCTCATTGCTCACGATGAACTTGATATGGATCCAGGTGTGATTCGCCTTAAAACTGGCGGTGGTCACGGTGGTCATAACGGTTTACGTGATATCGTCCCGCATATAGGTCCGAATTTCCATCGTTTACGTGTAGGCATTGGTCATCCAGGGTCAAAAGAACGTGTATCTGGGCATGTTTTGAGCAAAGCACCATCAAGTGAGCAAAAGCTTATGGATGATGCTCTTCATCACGCATTAAGCCGCATCAAATTATTGGTTAATGGTGAAGTTCAACAGGCAATGAATCAAATAAACGCCTATAAACCTTAATTGATAAAATTAATCTTTGTAAAACAATTTCTCTTGCCACGATCAAATTTTGAGAGCAAAATGCGCTTTCAATTGCATCCCCCGACATAGAAGTTGTTGTTAAATCATTAGATAACAACCACAGGGCAAACCAGGAGACGCTTTCCATGCTATCTCGTTTATTAAAAGCAAAAATTCACCGTGCAGTCGTCACCCAAGCAGAACTTCACTATGAAGGTTCTTGTGCGATCGATGGTGTGTTATTGGATTTAGCAGGTATCCGCGAATACGAAGAGATTCATATTTGGAATGTGACCAATGGTAAGCGTTTTACCACGTATGCTATTCGTGGCGAAGAAAATTCAGGCATCATTTCTGTCAATGGTGGCGCTGCACATCAAGCCGATATTGGTGATCTTGTGATTATCGCAACTTTCGGTGACTTTACTGTTGCTGAAGCGGATGCCCATAAACCTCGTCTAGTTTATGCCAACCCAAATAATACCGTAAATCACACAGCGAACTGTATTCCTGTACAAGTCGCTTAACGGTTTTCAATAAAAAAGCTCGCCATGATGCGAGCTTTTTTATGTTCAATGATCCAATAAACTCAATAACAATCAATGAGAATTATATTTTGTTCACCCCTATCATTTTTCAAATCATTGAGTGAATGAATGATTCATTTATTCTTCTTGTAATGTTTTGAGTAAACTTTGACTAATTACATCCGCACGCAACCAAGCCAATTCATAGCTTGCATTTGCTAATGCAAGGACTCGACGCTCAAATTCAGTCCACAGAGGTTTGACTTGTTTCGAATCTATCCCCAAACCACTCTCATCCGCCAAATTTTTATTTTTTTCACAAATTTTTAAAGCATGGTACAAACGCCGACCTTTTGATGCATTATCAAATACACGTACACGCTTAGAATCAATAAAAGCATTAACAATATTCAGATTTGCATGCGGTAACATCGGCACCAAGATTTGATCAAGTTGCGCATCTAAACGAATCCAAATCGCTTGTCTTTGTTCTTCTGTATAGGTATTCCAACGGATCACCTCATGATTAAATCTACGACAACCACGGCACACCGCATCACCAAATACCGTTGAACAACGTCCTGCACACGGGGTAAGAGAAGGTATTCGACGATCACTACTCAAAATTTACTTCCTCAATAAACCATATTTATCATATGGTTTTCTCGCACATTGAACAAATTCGCGTTAGAATACGCGCCTGAAATTATCCCCCTATATTAATACATTTGGAGTACTCCATGAACGCTACTGTAGAACAGCTTGCACCTGTAGAACAGCAAGCGACCACAAGTTGGGTTGTTGCGGCACTTTATCAATTTAAAGAAGTTCAAGATTCGCTTGATCTTCAACAACGTCTTTTAGATTTGGTAAAAACCATTAACTTGTGCGGTACTCTAATTGTTGCAGATGAAGGGATTAACGGAACGGTTGCAGGCGATCGTCAAGCCATTGATGTGATTCATCAATTCCTTTTAGATGAAGGTTTTCAAGATATGGAATATAAGGAATCTCACAGCGATGAGAAACCATTCCGTAAAATGAAAATTAAACACAAAAAAGAAATCGTGACTTTGGGCGTTCCTGTTAAACCACGCGACTTAGTCGGTCACTATCTTGATCCTAAAGAATGGAATGATTTAATTGCTCGTGATGATGTCATTCTTGTCGACACACGTAATGATTACGAATACAAAGCAGGCACATTTAAAGGTGCGATCGACCCGAAAACAGAAACTTTCCGTGAATTCCCAGAATACGTTAAGAACAACCTAGAGCAACATAAAGATAAAAAAATTGCCATGTTCTGTACCGGTGGTATTCGTTGTGAAAAATCTACATCGCTGTTGCTACAAGAAGGCTTTACTGAGGTTTACCACCTTAAAGGCGGTATTTTAAAATACCTCGAAGAGACCCCACCAGAAGAAAGCATGTGGGAAGGTGAATGTTTCGTATTTGATGGACGTACAGCCGTAACACATGGTGTGGAGGAAGGTGAAAACGTCAAATGTCATGCATGTGGATGGCCTTTACTTCCTGCTGAAGTTGAGCTTCCAAGTTATGAACATGGTGTCTCATGTGTACATTGCATTGAAAAAACCACTGAAAAGCAAAAAGCGGGTTTCCGTATGCGCCAATCTCAAATTGCAGCGGCAAAACGCAAACGCCTTTAATCTTATAAATCAAGATACATACCGAACCGCTACCCTCGTAGCGGTTTTTTTATAGTAAACTTTCAATAACTTCATTTCGTTACCACTCAAAATGACCGCATGGATTATTTCCGTCATGGAACAATTAGGCTACTTAGGGATTGCCCTGCTCATGTTCCTCGACAGTGTGTTTCCCCCTATCCCATCAGAAATTATTATGCCTTCTGCTGGTTTTACAGCGTCTAAAGGCGAGCTGTTACTCACAGGCGTTATTATTGCAGGCAGTTTAGGCTCATTGATTTCTGCTGCTGTTCTGTATTGGATTGGGCGTAAAATTCCTAGAGAGCAAATTTTTAAATTTGTAGATCGTTTCGGGAAATACCTCTTTATCAAACCTAAAGATGTAGAGAAATCATTGGGTTGGTTTGAAAAACATGGTCATCGTATTGTATTTTTTGGGAGAATGATCCCTGCAGTTCGCTCTCTGATTAGTATTCCTGCCGGGATGAGTCGTATGTCCTTCTGGAAATTCATGGCTTATAGTGGATTAGGCACGATTATATGGACGACATTTTTAGCATCGGTCGGTTATTACTTTGGTAATAATACGGAGATGATGCACAAAATTTTTAGTCAAGTGGGTTATGTGATTATCATCATCGTTCTGCTTGTACTCGGATGGATATGGTATGGTCGTCATAAACGTAAATCTCATTATTAATTTCTAGATTCAACAAGTCCGAGTCATGAGGACTTTTGTTTCAAAGTTCGCTTTTCTGATTGTCAGATATTTTTTTGGGGGAAATATGACGCACTATTTGAAGCATTTTGCTGCTGTGTACTGCATTGCCTTGAGCCTAATGGTGACGATCTTAATTTTCGGTTTAAAACTGGGTGGATTATCTTTAGTACCAACATTAATCGTATCTGCATTAATCACCGCAGGATACTTTGCTAACAAAGAACAAAGACTTCCCACTCAACATGAAAAAATTCAATTGATTTGGGGATCAAGTGCTATCGCCATTATGATCGCAAGTTTCTTTGTATTCTTCTTGGTACTCATGAATCCCAATGCTGAACAAATCTTAGCTATAGCTGAAAAATCTGGCATTTTGCTCGCCGCCATGATTATGCTGATATTGATTGTGCTCCATGCAGCAATCTTTTTTGTTGCTTATAACTGTTATACGCCCTATCGACTTAAAAAATTATTTAAATAATTGACGCTTATTCTCAGCATAAAAGTAGATCAAACTAAGTTTTAAATATTTAGGCATAAAAAAAGCACCTCATTGAAGGTGCTTTTTTATAACTTGATTTTCAAAAACAATAAATCTTAACTAACTTAGTTTGGTGTGTGGTACATCAAATAAATTTCATTCAGATTTTCAGGAATTTCTTCCGCAAGCTCATCCATCAATTGCCCATTGCGACGGAATGATTCCATTTGTGGATCTTCTTCGTCCACACCACTAAACACCATAATTGGCAACGTTAAATCAACCAATTGCTCCTCAAACTCAGGAGTAAACCACGCATCTTCGTTTAGGAACATTGCATCAACAAAACCAACACTCCAGTCACCTAAACTTGACTCAACATCAGCTTCCTCAATTTCAAAAGGAAACTCAATCCCTTCTTCATTGGCAAGCTTTTGACGCAGGTCATCAAGCCAAAGTTTAATTTGAGTAATGATTTCAGCAGGAACTTTCTTTTGATTATTATCAAAAAGTTCATCTAACCAACGATCAAACTGAGGGCCTACAGCTGTTGCACATAAAAAACCATGTGTTGCCGCGAAATCCAGACCATGCTCGTTATTATCGCCATCAAGGAATTCACTTAACTGGTCTAAATCTAATGCACTCATTTTGTTTCCAACACTTCTCAATTAATGGTTTAGGATATCATTTTCGAAAGCTAAGCCCAACGATAAAATCATTATTCATCGTCAAAATCATCATCGTCGTCGTCAAAATCATATTCTTCTTTCAACTCACGATCCAAACGTCGTTGAGCCAAGAGGTCATCAATCAAACGTCTTTTTTCTAACGATTCTTTCGCGCTAATTTTACTCGATGTGTCGTCAAAACTGACTTCATCATCACTAAAGCTATCATCTAATTCAAAATCTGTAGAAGACACTAAAACTACCTCATGAAAAAAAATGGATGGGGCTAGGCGCTATTTATCTGTGTTCTGAATTCTTGTCAAGTTTTATTTTATTTTTCAGCAATAATCAACAAAATTTTGCTTCTTTTCCTCTACCAATTTATGCGATTATAATCCACACAACAAAACTGAATGAATGCACATTTAAGCTTGGACATATTTCATTTTTAAGAAACTACGCTTGGTATACTTGAAAACAATAGATTTAGCCCAATTATGGGAAACAAGCCTTAAATTTTTGGTTTCTTTTAAACCAATTTAGCCCATGGATTCAGATATTAATGCGACGATAATTGTGCTATCATGCACGGTTTTCCCTGCCACAGATTCAACGAGAAGAGAGCAAAGATGAGCGATAAGCATTCCCCTACTTCACAAGTAGCGGCTCTGATTAGCCGAGGCAAAGAACAAGGTTACTTAACTTACGCTGAGGTTAACGATCATCTTCCAGACTCAATCACTGAAAGTGAACAGATTGAAGATATCATTCAGATGCTTCAAGACGTTGGTATTCCGGTACATGAACGTGCGCCTGAAGCTGATGACACCATGTTCGACGGTACCAATACCGAAACAACCGATGAAGTTGCCGAAGAAGAAGCTGCTGCCGTTCTCGCATCTGTAGAAAACGAACCCGGTCGTACCACTGACCCTGTTCGTATGTACATGCGCGAAATGGGTACAGTTGAACTTTTGACTCGCGAAGGCGAAATTGTTATTGCAAAACGAATCGAAGAAGGAATTCGTGATGTACTTAATTCAATTGCGTATTGGCCAAATGCAGTCGAAGTTGTATTACAAGAATATAAAGATTATGAAACAGGTGAACGCCGTTTAGCAGATATTTTATCAGGCTATTTAGATCTTGAATCTGATGAAGAGATTCCTGAAGTTCTTGAAGAAGTTGTTGTTGTAGAGGCAGTCGATGCGTCTGCTAAACCAACAAAAGACGTTAAACTTGATGATGAAGACGAAGATGAAGAATCAGAAAGCGATGATGATTCTGAAGGTGAGTCAGGTCCAGATCCTGAAATTGCAAAAGCTCGTTTTAACGAATTAGAAGCAGCATGGACTGTGGCTAAAGCTGCGATCAGCAAATCTGGTCGTAATAGCCCAGAAGCTGTTGAAGCTGTTGAAGCACTTGCAACTGTATTCATGATGTTCAAATTCACGCCTCGTCTATTTGATATTATTTCTGAGATGATTCGTGGTACACACGAACAAATTCGTACCGCTGAACGTGAGGTGATGCGTTACGCAGTTCGCCGTGGTCGTATGGATCGAAACCAATTCCGTACAACCTTCCCAGGTCAAGAGTCAAATCCTGCTTGGCTTGAAGAACAGATTGCAAAAGCACCTGCTGATCTCAAACCATATTTAGAAAAAGTTCGTCCCGATGTTTTAGCTTTCCAACAAAAGATTGCTGATATTGAGAAAGAACTAGATCTCAGCGTGAAAGAAATTAAAGAAATTTCTAAACGTATGTCGATTGGTGAAGCGAAAGCTCGCCGTGCTAAGAAAGAGATGGTTGAAGCAAACTTACGTTTGGTGATTTCAATTGCGAAAAAATACACCAACCGTGGTTTGCAATTCCTCGACTTGATCCAAGAAGGTAACATCGGCTTAATGAAAGCTGTTGATAAATTCGAATACCGTCGTGGTTATAAGTTCTCAACCTATGCAACTTGGTGGATTCGTCAGGCCATCACGCGTTCAATCGCAGATCAGGCACGTACGATTCGTATTCCGGTGCATATGATTGAGACGATCAACAAGATCAACCGTGTTTCACGCCAACTTCTTCAAGAAATGGGCCGTGAGCCTACACCTGAGGAATTAGGTGAACGTCTAGAAATGGACGAAGTGAAAGTACGTAAAGTCTTGAAAATTGCCAAAGAACCGATTTCAATGGAAACGCCAATTGGTGATGATGAAGATTCGCATCTTGGTGATTTCATCGAAGACGGTAACATTACCTCTCCAATTGATGCGGCAACCTCTGAAGGCTTAAAAGAAGCAACACGTGAAGTTTTAGAAAACTTAACTGAACGTGAAGCGAAAGTCTTAAAAATGCGTTTTGGTATCGATATGCCAACCGATCACACTTTGGAAGAAGTCGGTAAGCAATTTGATGTAACACGTGAGCGTATTCGTCAAATTGAAGCAAAAGCCTTGCGTAAATTACGTCATCCATCTCGTTCAGAACATTTACGTTCTTTCCTTGAGAATGACTGATCTATCGATAGGATAATGCAGGCTTGAATATGCAGGGAACTCCCCCATAATATGAGCATGTAGCAAATAAAAGCAAAAATACCTGCGCATTGCAGGTATTTTTTATGAATGAGGTGTCCTATGACTGACATAACAAATCGTGCGCCATCACGCGAATTACAAGAACATCTTTGGGTGTTTCCGATGGATTATCCAATTAAATTGATTGGTCTTGCTGGTGCGGAACTCCGTGAAGCTGTGAATGAAATTTTTGTTAAACATTTTCCTGAATTTGATGGTCAAACCATGACGGTTACGCCATCACGTACAGGTAAATACCATTCAGTAACTGCACAACTGCGCTTTGAAGAGCTTGAGCAAGTTCATGCTGTTTATGCAGATTTGGCAGCTTGCCCATTGATTAAGACAGCGCTTTAATCAAGTAAAAACACGCTTTAGAGCGTGTTTTTTAATGCTGTAAATACAGGCGAATTGCTTTAATCAATTAACTAGTTCTATATTTCTCTTTCACTTTGAAATTTCGCATAACGTCTTATGTTAAATAGAGCTGTATATTTACTTAATAATTCTTTTATAAATTGTTTGATATAGTTTTTGGATCTACTGCTAAATCTTTAATGATTTTTTCTGAACGTTCTTGTATCAGTCGCCAATCCTTTAAATGCACACGATTAAATAATGCTTCTAGCTGCACTTTCATAATTGGCTCTATATTCCAGTACATATGACATCTTTTTTCTAAATTATTTATCTCAAGATTTGTACAACGAATCAAAGTAGTAACCTTGCCTTGGCTATCCTTTTTTATATACATATCTTCAGTTTCTGGATATCCATAACTACTCACCCAGTCAGGATGAGGATCATATTTAAACTCTTCTTTATTCGCTGGAATATGAATGCTTCTATAATGATTCTCTTCCATACTTTCACGAGTACGGATTGGAGAATTTATAGTTTTATTATTAAAAAATGCCGTTAAATTTGGATAGTATCGTACCCCTGCATTCGTCATGATCGTGACCCATTCATTATGCTTTTGATGTTCTTCTGCACGATATTGCTTTTGTGATTCTTTCGCAGTTCGTGCTGCTTCTGAACCTTCAGGTGCTCCACCATATCTAACTAAAATCAGTCCTGATGTATATTTCATATATACAGCAAAAGACGTTATGACCGAATTGAAATCTCGTGGCGGTGGCTTGTACCCTTTGTAGCGATTTTCACGAACTAATCTAGGTGAATCTTCATACTCTAGCGAACTAAATCCTTCACCAACAAGTACTGGCTTGCCACCTAAATTTCCTACACGGTAAGGTACACCATGAGGGCTCATGGGTGGCTTGAACTCAGCTTCATGCGAAGTATCCCTATACATGTAACCAAGCAACACAATCACACACAAAACAAATAAATATAATTTTTTCATTTACTTATATATTTCATAAAATTTCACTTAATCGTATTAAATATATCCAAAATTAACATAATACACATTATGCAGAATAATCTTATTTTATTAATATACTTCAATATCTTAAATATAATTTTAACTATAATTAGTGGAGCTTTTTTCGATTTTCATCTCCCACATTTATTAATTCAGTAATGCTCCATAATATTATTTAACTTCAATAAATATTAGACCTCTTGCGAAAGTCATTATTGCAAGTTTATCCGGTTTACCAGTGCAGCGATTAAGCTAATGCGTAAACCGAATCGCTTGCGTCTATTTCGGTAGCGTTCACTCAATATTCTAAATGTTTTTAATTGACGATTGATGTGTTCAATCACAATTCGTATTTCTCCAATGATTTTATTGTACTTTTTCTCAATATCAGATAAGGCAGAATTCTTCTTTTTCTTAATAGGAGTCAATAGCTTAAATCCACGCTCCTCTAGTCCATGATACCCTAAATCAGTAACCACATATTCACAATGCTTGAATTTTGCAATCGTTTTTCTTGCCAATTTAATGTCATGTTGACTACCACTTGATAGATCTAGACCTATGATTTGTTTGCTCTTTGGATGATAGATCACTTGCGCTTTGAGCGTATGTTTCTTCTTTTTACCACTGTAAAACTTACTCTGATTTTTTTTGGGGACGTTCTATTGAACAT